>JAPPKG010000114.1:0-32589 GCA_026914085.1 Caldilineaceae bacterium
ATGCCTCATCGACCGGGTGTCGATATTCGTAACAGGTGCCTAATCGAAGGTGTCTAGCCAGACCACGTCCCGCCAATCCCAGCAAATCCCGGTACGTGCCGGCCCTGTGCCTGCCCTCGCACGCCCAACTGACGGATTCCCCCGTACGGCCAGGCCTGGGGAATTCACCGAGAAACGTTAAACAATTTCAGCCACCGCTGGCATGGATTCCCCGCCAGACTATCCCCACCCCAAATCTGGGATGCACCCGCCCTGTGAGCTTGCGACCCAAATATGCGTGGAGGCGGTCCGGTGTGAGAATCGTGCTCTCAGTAAATTGAATTGCCTGCGGATTCTGAGGAAGGCAAACGCAAGCATAATGCCGGCTCCCCGGCGCCAAGGTGGCAAGATGTAGAGGGGGGCGTTGCCGGGGGGCGGCCCCTGCACACGGGGGGGCCGTAGGCCCATACGCCCAGAACCTCAGTGGTCAGTGGTTTGCAGTCTTGGGCAAATAACGAGGCAACTGGTTGAGAATGGATCAGGAGAGAGTTGCCGCCAGTGATCGGCCGGGTCTAGATCTGTCCGAGGCTGTGCTGCGTCCAGTCCATCAGTGCTTGTTGTGAACCGTAGATGCGGGAAGCACTGGATATGCCGTTCTGGAGGCGGGTTGCCGCGGTCTCAAGTGCGTCGAGTGCGGCCGGGACATCGCCATCCGGTTGAACTGCGGCCGTGCCGCTTGAGCGTTCCGGTGCATCGCGCCTGTGGTACAGACCGTCGCCTTGCAGAGTCCAGGATTGACGGCGATCTTCCAGACAGCAGTCGAGAATGCGCTGTAACTGCTCCTGCAGGGCCGGTTCCTCTACAGGTACGATGGCTTCTACACGGGCAGTCAGATTGCGTGTCATCCAGTCTGCGCTGCCGATGAAGTAGAGGGGCTCGCCATCGTTGACAAAGGAGTAGATGCGATGGTGTTCAAGGAAGCGGCCGATCACGCTGATGACTTCGATGTTCTCGCTGAGCCCTTCGATGCCAGGCTGGATACGGCAGTTGCCGCGCACGATGAGGCGGATGGGAACGCCTGCCTGGCTGGCGCGATAGAGGGCCCGGACGACAATGGCGTCGTCAAGTCCGTTCATTTTGGCGACGATGCCGGAGGCGCGGCCGGCAAGGGCGTTGGCCGCTTCAGTATCGATCAGTTCTACAAATCTGTCTTGCATGTTGACAGGCGCAACCAGGAGGCGGCGGAAGTGGCGCTGGCGGCTGTAACCCGTCAGGAAGTTGAAGAGGTCCATCAGGTCGGCCCCGACTTCAGACCGGGCGGTGAGCAGGCCCAGGTCGGTGTATAGGCCGGCGGTCTTGGGGTTATAGTTCCCGGTGCCGATGTGAGCGTAGACCTGTATCCCTTCTTCTTCCTCGCGTACGACAAGAGTCGTCTTGGTGTGCGTCTTGAGGCCGACGAGACCATAGGCGACGTGGACGCCGGCATCTTCCAGTGTTCGCGCCCATTCTATGTTGCGCTCCTCGTCGAAACGGGCCTTCAACTCCACCAGGACCGCTACCTGTTTGCCGCGTTCGGCCGCTTGTATCAAGGCGCGACCGACCGGGGAGTCGGCGCTTGTGCGGTAGAGTGTCTGCTTGATCGCGAGGACTTGCGGGTCGCGTGCCGCGGCTTCGATGAAGGCTTGGGTGCTGGTTGCGAAGCTGTGGTATGGGTGATGGACGAGAATGTCGCCCTTACGGATGATGGAGAAGATATCGGCTGGCCGAGTCAGGCTGCCGACGCCGGAAAAGGCAGGATGGGTCTGAGGAATCCAGGGCTGGTTCTTGAGATGGGGCAGGTTGACATCGGTAAGCGGCAACAGGTCGGCTACACCGAGTGGACCTTCGTGGCGGTATACATCTGTGTGGTGCAGATCCATCTCCTGCATCAGGATTGCGCAAATGTCTTCAGGCATTGACTCTGCCACTTCCAGGCGAACGATGGGGGCAAAGCGGCGCTCGCGCAGTTCCTCACTGATCATTTCAAGGAGGTCGTCTGCTTCCTCTTCGCTTCGGGCGATGTCGGCGTTGCGGGTCACCCGGAAAGGATAGGCGGCGATCAGATCCATGCCGGGGAATAGGAGCTCCAGGTTGTGGGTAATCACCTGTTCGAGGGGAACGAAATCGAGTGAGTCATTGACAGTCACCCAACGGGCGCGGTTGGACGGAACCTTGACGCGGGCAAACCGGATCTCTCCGTTGACCGGGTCACGCATTTCAACGGCGAGGCTTAGGCTCAGGTTGCTTATGAAAGGGAAGGGGTGGCCGGGATCGACAGCCAGGGGCGTGAGGATCGGGTAAATCTCCCTTCGGAAGAATTCGGCCAGCTCTCCTTGCTGGTCAGCTGGCATTTCGTCATAGGCGACGACTCGCATACCTTCGTCGCGCAGCCCAGGGAGGATCTCGTTGAGCAGCGCGTGGGTCTGGCATTGGACCATGGCACGCACGTGGCGAGCAATCAGACGCATTTGATAGTCTGGCGTCCAGCCATGGAGAGTCAGGTTGGCTACACCGGCGGCCTGCTGACGTTTCAGCCCACCGACTCGTTTGCGGAAGAATTCGTCAAGATTACTGCTGGTGATGGCGATGAATTTGAGCCGCTCCAGGAGCGGGTTGCGACTATCGAGCGCTTCGTAGAGGACGCGCCAATTGAAGTCCAGCCAGCTGAGCTCCCGATTGTAGACAGCCGGCGAGTCGGTGAGCTCATCGATGGAGAGATTGGTCAACGGCGTAGTTGAAGGCGGGTATGCGGAGACGGGCGGCATGGTCGTATTGGGAGAAGGCTTGGCCTGCCAGTCAAAGTCCGACCCGGCATCGCGTTCATCACCGGCGTCGGCAATCAACTGTTCGACAGAAGGCTGACTGTCGGTCTCTTCGTCCAATCGATAGGTGTAGCTGTTCATCAGTACCGTCTCCGACAAACAATTCAATGTGCTTTGGGCATCAGTGTTCTGAAAGATTGCAACCATTCTAGGGAAAACCTGTTAAAATGTAAAGCCCGCAGGGAAGCTATGACTCTTGAAATGTGAGAGAGGTCCTGACCAGGTCTTGAAATGGATTCGCGGACGCCGCGGCCAGATAATCCATGTGTGTACATGTCAAGCCTTGATCATTCATTGGGAGCTGACCCTGAGATAGACATGCTGTGGAGACGGAACGGCGCCATCCGGTCTGCCTCTCCAATTTGTCCAGGAAATGCAACTGCCTAAGCACTGACAGAATCGGAGCCCGGAATATTCGAGTCGGAAGGCTATGCCGGACTCATGAGTTGGAGCGAATTCTGAAATGTTTGAGAGTATATTGACAGTTCTCTTGTTTGTACCCCTGTTCCTGATCGTCCTTTTGGCGAATCTTGCGGACAAGCAGAGACTGAACGAACGATCCGGAAAGACGATTGCCGGGCTAACCTATGCCTTTCACACATTCATATTCGGTACGATGGCGGCAGCCGGCGGCGTACTACACGCTGTCGCGATCGGAATCAGGACAAACGAGGAGCTCAGGCAGAGTGTTCTCGATATTGCGGCGGGTGGGGGGAGCGGCGACGTCGCTGATTTTCTGCCTGTGCTGGAAAGACTGGATGCGCTGGGCATGGGCATCTGGTTGCCGGCTGTGGCGGCGCCCCTGTTCCTTCTGCCCCCTGTTCGTAGGCTGCTGGCGGACCTGACCCCGATTGATGCGATGAGCAGCGTTCATGCGGTCGCCGCCTCATTCGTCATGTTAGTGGTGATGAATCTGGCCGTCACCCTCGCCGTTGGGTTGGATACGCTGGCGGACATGTCGGAGGCATCCGAGACCGACGGTAGGTCACTGCTGGTGTCGCTATGGGTGCAGCAGATAACATTCGCCCTTTGGGCCGTGGTTGGCGTGGGCTGGCTGACGCGGCGAAGGTGGATGCAGGCTCTGGAGCGGCTTGGATTGCTGACGCCCCGCCCTGTTGAAGTGGCTGTGGGCATAGGAACTGGTCTACTATCGGTGGCAATAATTCTGGCGCTGGAGATCGTCGCGGAGGCGGCGGGGTGGGGCCTGGATGAGGACGTACAGCGGTTGACTGAGGTGCTCATCGGGCCGCTGCTAGGATCGATACCAGGCATTCTGACGCTGGGCCTGGCCGCGGGTATTGGGGAAGAGACGCTGTTTCGTGGGGCGCTACAGCCGCGATTTGGCTTGTTGATCACCAGCATATTATTTGCCCTGCTGCACAGCCAGTACGGCATCACCCTTTCGACACTGGCCGTTTTTATCGTGGGGATGATATTGGGCCTGGTAAGGAATCGTTATAACACGTCAACGTGCGTGATTGCACACGCGTCATATAACATCACATTGGGCATGATAGCCTACCTGTTCCCGCAGATGTTCTGAAGGAAGTTCAGTCGCCTTTCGCCGGCAATGGACGGCTTGGACCATTTAAGGCTGTTTGTCCGATCTTCAGGTTTATGCTAATATAAGTTCATCCCACTTTAGCGGTTTACAAAAGCGATTTAGTTGACGGCGGGCCCGGTCCAGCAGTCAGCCAGGCGAGAACGCACATGCCAGAGTGGCGCCGGAATCTATACATCTTATTCTTGGTGCAGGTTCTCTCTGTGGCTGGCTTCAGCCTGGTCTACCCCTTCATGCCACTCTACGTGGAAGAATTGGGTGTGGCCACGAGAGGGTCGGTCGCGTTCTGGTCGGGCCTTGTGTTTTCGTCCCAGGCTGTGACCATGATGTTGTCATCCCCCGTGTGGGGGGCGGTGGCCGATCGCTATGGCCGCAAGCCAATGCTCATCAGGGCCACTATTGGCGGGGCGGTGATGGTGTCGCTCATGGGATTTGCGCAGAGCGCCGAGCAGCTGGTTCTGATTCGCACGCTTCAAGGATTTCTGACTGGAATTGTTTCTGCCACAAGCGCGATGGTGGCCGCGACTGTCCCCAAGGAGAAATCCGGAGAGTCTCTGGGTCTGATTCAGACGGGGCTTTGGGTAGGGGCGGCGGTGGGTCCCCTAATCGGAGGGCTGGTGAGCGAGGCGTTCGGCTACCGCGCCAGTTTCTGGTTTACAGGCGCGGCGCTTGCGCTGGCGGGCGTTGCTGTCATTGTTTGGGTCAGGGAGGACTTTGAACCACCCCCCGTCCAGAGGCGGGTCAAGTTCTGGACGAACTATCGCAATTTGCTGCGGGCCCCCGACATGGGGTCACTGTACTGGGTCTCTTTTCTGCAGAGCCTGGGCCGCTCGGTGACGATGCCCCTCCTGGCATTTTTCTTTGTCGATCTGCTTTCTTCGAGCGAAGGCGCGGCCGTCCTGTCGGGCATGAGCATCGGAGCGAAGGCTGCGATCGGTTCTGTCAGCGCGATCTATCTGGGCCGGCTCAGCGACCGAATTGGCCATGAGCAGGTATTGACGGCAGGCGCGGCCTTTGCCATACTGGCCTACTTCTCGCAGACGTTTGTCACCAATGCCTGGCAACTGCTCTTCTTCCAGGCCCTGATTGGAGTCAGTGCCGGCGCGATCATGCCGGCGACGAGTGCGCTGCTCAACCTGCGGACGCCTGAAGGCTCGCACGGGACAACCTTCGGATTGAGCAACAGCGTCAACGCTGCAGGACGGATGGTGGCGCCGATGTTGGGGGCGGCCGTTTACCCGCTGATTGGAATGCGAGGCGTGTTTGCAGTTGTGACGATTGTCTACGTGGTACTTGCCCTGGCCGCACTCTACGTTTGGCGCAAGAGCCCTGCCGGGATCAGAGTCGGCGCGCCGTCTAGGGTATCAGGGGACTGACGCGAGCAGAGTATTTCTACCCGGTGCTGCGACTTCTCGGTCAGCTCAGGTTTCCTTCGAAGTTCCGGCCGGTGAACTACCGGTCTTCCTCAGACGGAAACTTCGCCTGCCAATCGAGATTTAGTCCGTTAAGTGCTGGAGATAACGCGGTCGTACAGTTCTTGCTGTCGCAGCGCAGCTTGGGCGTAGACGGCGCTGGCTTCTCTTAAAGGCATTGCCGTGTGAACTGTAGGCGGATTGGGCGGGGGCGGGATTCCCAGTGCCTGCATCGCGAGGACAGCGGCGCCGCGGCTGGTCGCTTCATCGACGTTGACAAGGTTCACAGGAACCTGTAGGGCGTCGGCGAGGATCTGGCGCCACAATTGGTTTTCCTGAAGGGCGCCGCCGCTGGCGACGATTTCAGCACCGGGGGGCAAGAGAGGGCGGAGTCGCTCGTAGATGAGGCGGAAACGCAGGGCCACGGCTTCAAATGCTGCGCGGACAATGTGAGCGGGCGTTGTAGCCGGTGAGATGCCGCTGATGGTAAGGTCGGCCTCGGTCGCCCAGCCGGGCGCGCGTTCGCCGCGTAGAAAGGGGAGGATAGTTAGCCCGTGCGCGTCGGCCGGGAGGTCTTCGGCTGCGGCGATAAGTGAGCTAATTTCCTCAACGGCCAAAACTTCGTGTAGCCAAGAGAAGAGAGAACCACCGTCGGTTAGCGATCCGCCGACCAGCCAGCGCTTGCTGTCGATAGGATAGCTCCAAAGGCCGGCAGGAACCAGTTGCATGCCGGCCTCTCCGGCGCCATACTCTCGGCGCTGAGATTCGTTGGGCAGGACGACTCTCATTGCCCCCGTGGTCCCGATCGTCAGAGCAATGCGCGTGTTGTCCGAACAGCCGCTGCCGAGATTGGCTCCGGCGCCGTCTCCCACTGCCAGGAAGAAGGGAGTTTGTACCAGCTCTGGCCACTTCGAGGCCCAGGGTTCGGCCAGCCCAATGAACCCTTTCGCATAGTCAAACACAGGGGGCAACTGTCCAGGATCAACGCCTACTCGTTCAACAAGCTCTTCATCCCATGTCAGATTTTGACGACTGAGCATGCCTGTCCAGCCAACTTCACTGCTGCTAATTGGAGCGTGGGGTTGGCCGCGCCAGCGCGCGAACAGGCTAGCGGCGAGCGTCTGCCAGCACTCGACCCGCTTTACGAGGCCTGGTTCCTCTGCTGACAGGCGAAGGAGCTGGGCGGGAGCGTAGGCAGTGTGGATTGGCGTTCCCGTTCGCTGCCACGTATCTTCGAGGCTCCCCTGCTGTGCCATCTCCTTACGCAGCCTGTCTGCGTAGCGACCGCTGAGGGCGTCAGAGTAGGTGTAAACCGGAGTGACAGGTTGGCCTGTGGAGTCGACGCCAAGCCAGCTCATTGCAAAGCTGGTCCATGCGGCGGCGATGAAGCGGGCGTTGCTCGTGACCTTTCGGACGCGTGCGAGACAGTCGCTGATTACTTCCTCCGTCAGGTCGGCGAGGACATGCGGATCGAAAGTGCCATCCAGGGACTGCTCGGTATTGCGAAACTCTGTCGTTTCCTCGAGCCTGGTTCCATCCAAGCGATAGGCGGAAGCTCTCACCGAAGAGCTTCCCAGATCTACGGCCAGGATCAGGTCCAACTGTGAGCCTTCGCCGTATAGACTACCTTCGAGCTCCGCATCGCATTTGGCCAAAGTCATCGCTCCAGTTTTGCCAGGGATACTACTCTTGGGCGGGGCCGGAACGATTCTGAGTCTCCACGTCGACAGTCCGCGAGAGTGCGGCGAGGTCGTCGTGCGCAAGCACGAACTGGTCTGCGCGGCCTGTGCGGTAGGCGGCCCTGGCCATGGTGGTCGTTGCGATAGGGGCGGTCACGAAAAAGAGGATGATAAGGGCCACCATGCGCAGCATCTGTCCTTCGGCAAAGAAATGGAGGCCGGTGGCAAGCAGCAGGCAGGTAATGCCAAGCGTTGCAGCGATTCCGGCGGCGTGCATGCGAGTCAAGACATCCGGAAGCCGCAGAATCCCTAGTGCGCTGACGAGAAGAAAGAACGTCCCGACTGAGGCCAACGAAATCACGATCAGATTTACAACTGTTGGGTCCATATGTGCACCTCGCCAAGAGTTAAGCCGGAGGAGTATCCTCGTCTTCCCCAGGCTGTCTCTCCAGCCATCTTGCGTGGGGATAGCGTTCCAAGGCGCGTGCAAACATCATCGTTCCCAGGAAGCCGAGCACAGCTGTGATGATTGCCCCTTCCAAGAGTACGTAAGAATGACTGTTCACCGCAAAAAGGACGAAGATTCCGACTGCGTGAATGGAAATAAGGTCAAAGGCTACGGTTCGATTGGGCAGGTTTGGCCCGCGCAGAAGCCTCCAGAAGCAAAGAAGCAGCGAAAAAGAGAGCAGGGTCATCAGGACGGCCAGGCTCAGTTCAAAGAAGTCGTTGCTCAACTCGGTCCTCCAGCTTTAGGTATCGGCGGCGTCCATCTCAGCGATTAACCGGCGCAGTTCCAGGAGGGGGCGTTCAAAGTCTTGCTTGATGCCGGCACGGAATGTACTCGGATCGGCAATGTCGATGGCGTGGACGAGCAGAGCTGCTTCCCCTCTGTCGCGTGGCCCGGTCAGGCTGTCAGGCAGCTCGGTCAGGTGTTCACCAGACTCCGGGCGAAGATCATCTACTTCTGTTTCCACGCCGATCGCATCGTCTTCCGGTTCGCCGTATGGATGAAGACGGCCGGACACATCCTCGCCCAGATCGACACTTAAAGTGCCCGGTGTCAAAGTGATGATGGTTGCCAGTACAGTGATGTCGAACGGGTTGGTCAATGTCAGTGGGACGGCAACTATGCCCGGACGCATCGTGGGGTGAATGCCGACGGAACTGGCCAGCACCTTCAATGCCAATTGCACGTTACTTTGCAGGATGGCCCACAGTACGAAGGCTCCAAAACCGGCGGCCCGCATCGTGTAGAGCCCGTACCTTCGCTGCACGAGAGACATGAGCACAAAGCCGAAAACAAAGCCAAGAGAGAGTGCCCCCAACGTATAGTCGTTGTTAAGGATTGGCCACATTAGGGCGATAAACAGATTCAAGACCAGGAGTCGTTGCATCGAAAGAGTTTCAACTCACCACTTCAAGATACGTACAATTTCGCATCCGCGTGCAAGTGTTGTCGCGGTCACCATTCTGTTCAACGCGATTCCAGCAGCGGGCGTGCCGTCATGCCGGATATTGCTTTCGGATGGTCCGAAAAGGGTGCCTGCAAAGAGTCTAAAGGTTGTTCTGCACCCGGAGTTGAAATCGGGCTCGAAGGCGATACGGCTTCAATGTAGGCCTCACGGTCGAGAGCTTGCTGGGCAACCTTCATGGACAGCTCGATGGCCGGTCCGCCCCAAATGCCAAGTGCGAGACTGAGGAGGACCAGAACGGCCACGGGTGTCAACATCAGCTGTTGGCGGATTCTGCTTTGCAGTATTCTGACTGGTACGCGGCTCGGGCGGCTGTAATCCCCCCAAAATGACTCACGCCAGAGACGCATCATGTTGATCATGGTTAGCAGGCTGGCGAAGAGGCTTATGCCTGACACGAACCAGTGGCGCGTGTCGAGAGTGATCTGAATAAGGCTAAGCTTACTGACGAATCCGCTGAAAGGTGGGACACCCGCCAGGGAAATGGCGGACATGAAGAACAGAAAGGCAAGAAGAGGTTGCCTCGTGACCAGTCCTCCGATTGAGGCCAGCCGGTCGCTGCCCATATGTAGTTCGACCGCCCCTCCTGCCATTATCAGTGCGGTCTTGATGATCATGTGGTGGCAGAGGTAGATGACTGCCGCGCCTAAACCGAACCCAACAGCCAGTCTGTTGCCGCTCTGTGCGACGGCGAGCCCCATCAACATGAAACCAACATGACTGATGATATGGAAACTCAATACTCGACGGATTCCAGGCTGGGCCAAAGCACCAAGCGCGCCGACCAGCATGGTTGCGCCCGAAATGGTCAAGAGAATAGGTTGCCAGCTCACCAGAAGTTCGGGGAAGAATAGCGTAAAGCTGCGAAAAAGGGTATAGATGCCAACTTTCGTAAGCAGGCCCCCGAAGAGCGCGGTGACTGCCGGGGGCGGTGTATGGTAACTGGCCGGCAACCAGAAAAAGAGGGGAAAAATGGCAGCTTTGCTGCCAAAACTGACCAGCAAGAGGCCGGCAAAAACCGTGCGCACTGCGGGAGAAGCCATTGGCAGCCGTTGCGCGATCTGGGCCATATTGAGAGTGCCGAGCGTCCCGTAGGCGACGCCCGCCGCGATCAGAAAGATGGTCGATGCGAGCAGATTGAGTACAACATAGCGTATTCCGCTGTTGGTCTGAGCCGGCTGGGCACCGACCGTCAGCAGTACAAAGCTGGCCATCAAGAGGACTTCGAAGAAGACGTAGAGATTGAAGAGGTCTCCTGAGAGGAATGCACCGTTCACACCCATGAGTAGGAACAGGTACAGAGGATGGAAACCCATACGGTCGCGGTGGTAATCGATAGTCGCGACGGCGAAAGGGTAGACCGCCAGTGCGACCAGTGCCGTCAGCAGCAGGAGCGTTGCCGAAAGGCCATCACCGTAAAACGTGATTCCGAAGGGGGCCGACCAGTCGCCCAGCTGCAAGACGAATCTCTCTCCCCTTCCTGCTGTAGCCTGAAAGAGGATTGCGGTCGCCGCCAGGTTAAGGCACAGTGCCAGAGTCGTCAGCGCAATCTGATGCCTTATCCGTCTCCGCCCACCCCAGCGGGCGAACAAGAGAATGAGAGCGGCTGTCAGAAGTGGCGCTGCCACGGGGACAGCCAGCAGGTTTGCGCTCAAGGCCACTGGTAGCTGTCCTCCTCCATTGCGGTCGATTCGTCCCGTTCAGACTCGGGCATCGCGGGAAGGCCAGGCAGCAGATCCTCGCTGTCGTAGACTTCGTCTACTTCGTAGGCAAGCCAATCGTGCTGAACACTGTCAGACGAGTCGGAGAAGTCGAAGGGATCCCCTTCCCGCAAGAGGGGTACGTATTCGCCGTGCACAAAGTCGGTCTGAGTAACCGTATGGCGTCGGTTCACGAGGACGATGACGAAAGCGGTAATGCCGAAGCTGATCACGATAGCCGTCAAGATAAGGGCCTGTGGCAGAGGGTCAGCAGGCAGACTCGATGCTATTGTCTCAGCGTACGCATTCTTGTCCAGAAAGATTGGGGGCCGGCCTTCGGTGAGTCTCCCGGACCCAAATAGCAGTAGGTTGACGCCATGGCTCAGCAATGCCAACCCGAGTATGAGCTTGATCTGCCCACGCCTCAGGATAAGGTAGGTTCCGGAAGCGAAGAGGCTGCCAACAGCAAGTGCCAGAAGCAGAGAGATCATGACTCTGCCCTTGTGCCAGGTGCGACGCCCGGGTCCGCTTGTTCGGGGCCGGCCGTGCTGTAACCACTTCGAGAGGCTGCTTCATCCCGCCGATGCGCGGCTGTGTCAGAAACTCGGCTCAGGCCGAGAAGGTATGAGGTCGTGAAACTTGCCACCACCAAAAAAACGCCAAGATCGAAAACGACAGGCGTGCCCAGTTTGATACTAGCCATCAGCGGCAGGTCCAGGTTGAACCAGATTCCTTTGAAGAAGGTCCCCTCTAGCAATCCGGCGAAGCCGGCGCATATGGCGACTGCCAGACCCAGTCCGATTCCATTGTTCAGGTAGGGTCCGAAGGTGCGCCGAACCCGCCTATGGCCCCGGCTAAGAATTTGAAGCTGAATGGCGGAGGCAGCCATAAGGCCGGCGATGAAGCCGCCGCCGGGCAAGTTGTGGCCCCGAAATAGCAGGTAGAAGGCCAGCAACAAGAGTATGGGCGTTAAGATTCGATTTAAAAGACGCAAGTAGAGTTCAGGCATGAGTATCGGTTTCTGAGAATAATCGGCGTACTCTAGGCGCCACCGTTACCGGTAGGTGACTCGGTACCTGACCGCTCGGCTTCGACGGCTATACGTCCATCTGGATTCTCGCCTGACTCTGGCTCCATGGACTGCGATATCGACCTGGGAAGACTGACGCGAGGGGCGTTCAGCAGGGCATATCCCCCGAGGGCCGCCAGGGCCAAAACGGTGATTTCACCCATCGTGTCAATGGCGCGGAAGTCAACCAGAATGACATTCACCACGTTGGTGCCGTGTCCTCCGGGCACGGCATTATGTAGAAAGTAGCCGCTGATGGACTGAGCGGCCTGCATGGCTTCGCTGGAGTTGAAGAGGACAAGAAAGAAGCCGAATGTCCCAACTGCCAGAGCTACCAGTATATTTCGAGCTTGCTTCAGCTTCTGCATGGGCGGTCGAATATCAGGCGAGAGCCTCGTGAAGACGATTACCAGAAGGACAACCAACAGTACCTCGATGAGAAGCTGAGTAAGCGCCAGAT
The DNA here is from genome assembly GCA_026914085.1 of Caldilineaceae bacterium. GTDB lineage: Bacteria > Chloroflexota > Anaerolineae > Caldilineales > Caldilineaceae > Bin5. Next base: position 12,194 of record JAPPKG010000114.1, read on the forward strand.
CGGGCGCACTGAAAAACACGTAGAAGAGGGTCACTGAAACGCCAACAACGCCCAAGCTTATGATTGCTCCCAAGCTTGTTCTTATGCCGACAGTAACATAGGCGGATACAACCATCATGAGAATGAGTATTGTTTCAGGGGCACCGGGAATGAAATCGTTCGAAGGAACGAGGTCTGCAGGTACAATTTGCGGCAAGGCGACGGCGACGGGAACCGTGGCAGCGAGCAAAACGATGGCCGCCTGCGACGCCAGAGTATAGCCCTGTGAGAAGCGGGCCGTCACTTGGCCCAAAGCGTAGATCCAGTCCAGCAGGATCTGAAAAACTACGACACCGCGCAGGCCGTCAGGAAAACGGGCCATTTCTCTGCGCAAGAAGGCCCTGTTGAAAAAGAGCAACACGCCGGCTGCGATGGCGAGCAAACTCGTCAGAAAGACAGGCGTAAACCCGTGCCAGAGGGCCGCGTATTTGGTAACGGGTGAGCCTGAAATCGCAGCCGCAGCAGGCATAAAGAGTCTGTTGAGAGGCTGCAGAGCGAACGGCGCAACTGTGCCGCAGACAACGAGCAGCAGCGGCGCGGCCACGAAGGGGGCGGCTGGATGGTGATGGACGTGCGTAGGAGCAGCTTGAAGTGAGTTCTGCTGAGGTTGGCCGTCAGTATCACTGGTCGGCCCGGGTCGCAAAAATGCTTCCCACAAGAGGGTCAGACTGTAGGTAACGAAGAAGGCCCCGGCGACGGTCGCGGCGCCAAACGCGATCCAGCCCGCAAGCGCGCCGTATTCGCCCGCTTCAAAGAGTGATTCGAGCAGGGTCTCCTTTGCCACGAAGCCAAATAGGGGCGGGACCCCGGCCATGGAAAGAGCAGCCAACAGGGCCGCGGCCGAGGTCACAGGCAGCGAATGCCTGAGCCCACCCAGCTCTCTCAGATCTCTGACACCGGTTGAATGGTCCACGATACCTGCCACCAGGAAGAGAGGGCCCTTGTAGAGGGCGTGGGAGAGGATTCCGATGACAACGGCAAGTAGCGCGGCCTCGCTGCGAAAGGCCAAGAGTGTGGTCAAGACACCGAGCTGGCTGACGGTCGCGTAGGCCAGCAGGGCCTTCATATCCCAGTGCCGGATGGCGGTGACAGCTCCCACAAGCATAGTTATACCGCCAAAGGTGAGAAGCGCCCACAGCCACATGGGATGGTCGCTGAGGGCGGGGTGCAGGCGGGCCAAAAGGTAGATCCCCGCTTTGACCATGGTGGCCGAATGCAGATAGGCGCTCGCAGGTGTTGGCGCGGCCATGGCGCCGGGCAGCCACCAGTGAAAGGGAAACTGGGCTGACTTGGTGAAAGCGCCTAGAAGGACAAGGATCAGAATTGCCGGATAGAGGTCTAGTTCCGTCAGGCCGGGGCGTGCGACGATCTCGCTGATAGTGTATGTGCCGCTCTGCTGGCCCAGCAGAATCATACCCGCAATCAAAGCGAGACCGCCTCCTGCTGTAACAATGAATGCGTTACGGGCGCCGCCTCTGGCGACAGGCGAGCGGTGGGAGTAGCCGATGAGAAGGTAGCTGGTAACGCTTGTTCCTTCCCAAAAAACAAAGAGAGTCAGCAGGTTGTCGGCCCAGACGAGACCCAACATCGAGGCCATGAAGGCGAAGAGCGAAAGGTAGAAGTAGCCCTGGCGCTCGTCGTCCTCGAGATAGTAATGCGTGTATAGGGCGACTGCAGCGCCAACGCCGGAAATGATGAGCCCGAAAAGCAGAGAGAGGCCGTCGAGGCGGAAGGAAAGCGCCAAGCCCAGGCTCTCAACCCATCGATACTGTTCGACAAGGATGGCGCCGTTCTGCAAGGCCCCAACTTGGCCGGAAGCTGTATCTGCGCCGCCACCCAGGAAAGGGAGGGCGGTATAAAGCTGCCAGAATGTGACGGCCAGGGGAGGCAATGCCGAAAGCCAGCCGGCCCAATTGTGCTTATGCGGCCGAATCCAATAGAGGACAATACCACTGACAATTATGACTGAGAGGGATGCGGCTAGCATGGTTGCTTCAGTCTACTGCCTGCATGAGAGCACTGACCGGGTCCACTGTATCTGTCAGTCCACCAGCTACCCGATCCGGCCATGCCAAATGCAGAACAGACCATTCGCGGGGCGTCGCACAAGGGATCTGGGGACCCTGATATCCGTGGTACCCAACCATAAGCGCAGGGCAGTTCTTTCCGACGAGTTGAATCCCTGAACCTCTGTCAGACTTGTGGCCGGGCGATACCTTGAGACCATATTCGCTGTTTGCTTGGAGGGTCGCGCCAAAGAGGGGAACAGCGGGACGACTGCGGTGACACCCTGGAGAAAGAAGCATTGGCGTGGGCAGATTACTGTCGCCTATCCTTAGATGAATTCGGCTCGTGCCTGGGCTCCAATGAGAACCTTAGTCGTTTATCTTTTACCACAGTTGCAACGGCTAACCTAACTTTGGAATCAGGCTTGACGCGCACAAATATTGACGATTGGGAGTCCAAGCGGCGGTACTACTGCTCTGGATTCACACGCCTCCGTCGTGAAGGAGACGCCACCTGCACCACAGGCTCAGGTCGAACTCGAAGCAGTAACGTTTCGCAGGATGTCAAATGAGCGAGAGGAGGGGTGACAAAGACGGCGACGGGGTGAATTGGGGTCGCAGAACGCAAATCGGATGATTTGACATCGACTTGGGGCCGGTCGAGGACCCCATTCAAAGCGCTCGGGTCGGGGAGCAAGGTGGCAGGGATTGGGAGACGACCTAAACCCTGGCAGGCCACTTTGCCAAGGCAACTGCTGCCAGGTTCAGTCGAGACAAGAGTAGGGGAATTAGGACGTTGGTAGCTTTCCCAGATTGTTTTTGAGCTAATGCAAGTCCCTGCCGAAGGGAACGAGTGCGAGGGGGATCAGTTTGATATGCTGCTTGGCGAAAGGGATGCCGACTATAGTGATGGTAAGAATCAGGGCCGAAAGCAGATGGGCCAGTGCGATCTCCCAACCGAATAAGATCAGCCATATCAGGTTAAAGATCACGCGAAGTGTACTGTTGGCTTGATGCCCTTCGACAACCTCCTTACCGAACGGGGCGAGGGTTGCTACGCCAATCTTCATTGATTGCAGTCCGAAGGGAATGCCGATGACAGTGAGACATAGAAGCAGCCCGCCGATGATGTAACCCAGAGCGGCAATCAGTCCTCCGAAAATTAGCCAAATGACGTTACCCAGCGTACTCATGAACGTTCCCTCTATGGGTGTTGATGCAACGGAAGAGGGCCGCGAATTCCAATCAGCCCTCTACAGGACAATACGAGTAAAGTTCAGGCAGGTTTCTGAGAAAGGGCGAATGCGGTGCGATTTAACTGCAGCAAAGGCCGCGCGCCTCCGGTTGGTCGCCTGAGAGGCCAGAATGACGTGGTAACGTTGGCGGGTCCAGGTGTCGGGGGGCGCCTCAGGAGTATCTCCCCGTAGAAGGCGGGCCTCTTGCGACCGGCCCCCTAACATGAAGGCGCGCATTCGAGGGCAGGCGTCCAACCACGAAACGTGTTGAGTCGGTCAAATTTCAGGTCTCAATTTGAGGGCAATTGCAACGATCTTTATGAGAGTGCGGCAGTGTACAAACCTAGTGGGCAGCGAGTAATACAAAAGTAGGACAAATTTCTCCGAAAACGGTTGACGGGTCTGAGTTTTCTGCTATACTCGAAGTTATCGATTTACCGAGAGAGGGCGCGTTCTGTATGGGCAAATGTCATCCATGCGCGGCCCCACGAGCCCGCCATATGGGAGGACTCCAAATGAGCCGGGTGCGCTGCCCGCAGAAGCGCTGTAGTTTCTGGTTGAACGGATGGTGTGACGCCGATGAAATCGAGTTGGAACCGGTAACGCTTTCGTGCATTACATTCGATGAAATCGAGAACGCAGAGATCCTTGAAAGTACAGGCGACGCCACCGACAAAGACGAAGAAGAGTTTGAGTGGCTGGATGATGAATCGATTTTCGAAGATGATATGGATGAGAGTCTATATGGCGTAGACGACGGCGATCCGGAACTCGAAGATGAAGAGGACGATCTGCAGGAGGAAGAAGACTCCTGGCCTCTTTGATTTGTAGGGAGGAAAGACTGCCGGCGGAAATCCTGAAGGGAGCATCTGTGCATCCCGGCGAAACAGTTGAGTCCCGTCATTTGAGACTGTGCGCCGGTAAAACCATTTTGCCTGGTGTTCAAGGATGTGGTATCCTCAATTCAGGTATGGACAACTGAACATTTATCGTGTATACTCAGTTGCATTATTTCGGATTTATTCAGCAATCATTGGTTTAGGAGAGCAGCCATGACTTATGAAGCCGCTTTTCCACGATTTTCTCCAAGAAAGAGCAAGAGTCGGTCCGGGGCACTTTTGCCTGTGAAGTCCAGGTTGATGTTGCCGGTAAAGTGGCAGCCTTCCCTGCGCCTGAGGCAGAAGTACAGTCCCAGATTCTTCCTGGCGATGGCTGTGAGCATCGTAAGCTCGATCAGTTTTCTCTGGGTCCTGCTCTTGGCAATCGGCGGGTAGAGGGCGGGCAGGACCTGGTTCGCACCGGGAGATAGAAGCCGAGAAGGCTCAGGCATAACACCAGAAGGAATCGAATCCCCTGACGTTCAATCGAACGTCAGGGGATTTTTTCGTTCAAGTATGCCTGCAATCTACTCCTCTGTTGTCAGAGACAGGAGGTAGGCAACCACAGCGTCCAGCTCCTCTTCAGTCAGAAGATCACCGTAGTTCACAGGCATTACCTGAAGGCACTGCCCGAGGGGACACTCTTCGACGATAAACGCGCTGGGATCGAGTATCGCCTCGCGGAGGTATTCCTCGGCGCTATAGCCTTCACGACGTGAGCCCGCAATGGCACCGAGGTTGGTCTGGTCGGGACCAAGCATGGCTGCATCGACCACAGGAAGTCCTGTCGTTACGTGACAACTGTTGCAGCCCGTCCTCGTCATGGCTTCAATGGCCAGGTCAACTGTTTCCTGTGCCAGCAGATCAGAGTCGGACGGACCTTCACCTGTTGACTGAGCCTCTTCAACTATCACAGTTATTGTATCGCGGTACAGGTCTCCCTCAAGCGCCGTGTGGAGGCCGTCGGCGAACTGGAGGCGTAGTGTGTATTCGCCTGGCTCAAGTTCGAGAGTGGCGGTCGTCTGGCCCTGGCCGTAGTGAAGATTCTCCTCGTCGGTGGGTATGACCTCCCCGGCAGGGGTGAAGTCAGTGTTGACGAGGATATGGAAGTGTCCTGCCCCTACGTTGACCTCGCCGGACGGTTCGACAACGAGACCGGTGGCTTCCATCACGACTTCGAAAGGAGAGGTGACGGTTGCGCCGTCGGCAGGTTGCTCAAATCGAACTGATGGTGACTGCTCGGCGGCTTCTACGACGACGGTGATAGTGTCGCGGAACTGGTCGCCTTCGAGGGCAGTGTGAAGGCCGTCGGCAAACTGTAGTCGCAGCGTGTATTCGCCGGGCTCTAATTCGAGGGTGGCGGTCGTCTGACCCTGTCCGTAGTGGAGGTGCAGTTCGTCGGTGGGTATGACCTCTCCGGCGGGTGTGAAGTCAGTGTCCACGAGGATGTGGAAATGTCCTGCCCCTTCGTTGACCTCGCCGGAAGGCTCGACGACGAGACCGGTGGCGGCCATCACGACTTCGAAAGGAGAGGTGACCGTTGCGCCGTCGGCCGGTTGCTCAAATCGAACTGCCGGTGACTGGTCGCCAGCTGCAACGAATACGGTGATGGTGTCGCGATACTGGTCGCCTTCGAGGGCGGTGTGGAGGCCGTCGGCGAACTGTAGTCGCAGTGTGTGCCCGCCAGGCTCGAGTTCGAGGGTGGCGGTCGTCTGGCCCTGGCCGTAGTGGAGGTGCAGGTCATCGGTTGGGATGATCTCGCCCGCAGGGGTGAAGTCAGTGTTGACGAGGATATGGAAATGTCCTGCACCTTCGTTGACCTCGCCGGACGGTTCGACAATTAACCCTGTTGCCAACATCGCCACGTCGAAGGGTGAGGTGACGGTTGCGCCGTCGGCCGGTTGCTCAAATTGAACTGACGGTGACTGGTTGCTGGCTTCGACGAGGACGGTGATCGTGTCGCGGTACTGGTCGCCATCGAGGGCAGTGTGGAGGCCGTCGGCGAACTGTAGTCGCAGCGTGTGCTCGCCGGGCTCGAGTTCAAGGGTGGCGGTCGTCTGGCCCTGCCCGTAGTGGAGGTGCCGGTCGTCGGTGGGGATGATCTCGCCGGCAGGGGTGAAGTCGGTGTTCACGAGGATATGGAAATGTCCTGCACCTTCGTTGACTTCGCCGGACGGCTCCACGATTAACCCTGTTGCCAACATCGCCACTTCGAACGGTGAGGTTACGGTTGCCCCGTCGGCAGGTAGTCCAAACCTAACCGACGGCGATTCGTCGCTGGCTTCGACGCTAACGGTGATGGTGTCGCGGTACTGGTCTCCGTCGAGAGCTGTGTGGAGGCCGTCGGCGAACTGGAGCCGCAGCGTGTGCTCGCCAGGCTCGAGTTCAAGCGTGGCAATCGTCTGGCCCTGGCCGTAGTGGAGGTGCTGGTCATCGGTAGGGATGATCTCGCCGGCAGGGGTGAAGTCGGTGTTCACGAGGATGTGGAAGTGTCCTGCACCTTCGTTCACCTCACCGGACGGCTCGACGATTAACCCAGTTGCCTGCATTGCGACTGCGAAAGGTGAAGTTACGGTTTCCCCATCGGCCGGTATCCCAAATCTTACCGACGGCGATTCGTCGCTGGCTTCGACGACTATAGTGATGGTGTCGCGGTACTGGTCGCCGTCGAGAGCTGTGTGGAGGCCGTCAGCGAACTGAAGCCGCAGGGTGTGCTCGCCGGGTTCGAGTTCGAGAGAGACTGAAGTCTGGCCCTGGCCGTAGTGAAGGTGTTTTTCATCGGTGGGAATGATTTCCCCGGCGGTGATGAAGTCGGTGTCCACGAGGATGTGGAAATGTCCCGCATCGTCGTTGACTTCACCAGACGGTTCGACTATGAGGCCGGTTGCCGTCATCGTAACTTCAACCGGTGATGAAACGGTCGTTCCGTCGAGAGGATCAAAGAAAGCCACAGATTGGTCGGCGGCGTCTTCTTCAACAAAAACTATGATAGTGTCGCGATACTGGTCGCCTTCGAGGGCGGTGTGGAGGCCGTCAGCGAACTGCAGGTGCAGCGTGTGTTCGCCAGGTGTCAGTGTCAATTCGGTCTCAAGAGAGGCGTCGCCATAATGGAGATGCTGGTCGTCAGTTGGGATAATCTCGCCGGCAGGAATGAAATCGGTATCGACGAGTATATGCATGTGCCCCGAACCGGCTACGACATCGCCTGACGGGTCAACCGACACGCCGACTGCACCCATTTTCACTACAAAAGTGGGAGGTACGATCGCGTCCGTTGTCGGCTGTCGGAAAAAGACCTCCGGCAGAACTGATTCCTCCTGCACTTCTTCGTCCTGCGACGGAGCTTCGGCGGTTGTAGTCTCTTCAGCCTCCTGTTCCGACTCGGTCTCGGCTGCGGCCAGAATCGCCTCCCGTTCCGCGTCGCGAGCCGCCTTAAGGTCTGCGCGGAAAGTATCGACCCCCGCGTTGATGACATAGATGAGGATGAGAAGGCCCAGGATTGGGCCGCCAGCCCGGACTAAGGGGTGAACTGAGTTCATTGAGACGCTCCGTCGCAGTTAGTTTCGCTGTACATATCATTCGTGCAACTGGCAGGTTGCCGGTTGACGCCAGGTGCCTTTCCACACGGCATTATACTGTTTCCGTTTTGGCTGGCAAGTGGGAAGGCAATTGCTTTGCATAGCATTGAAGCAAGAACTGGTTTTAAACAGGAAATTAGAGTGATGCGCCGCCGCGATCAGTAGCTGGCTCAACCTTTCGACAAGAGCAGTCAGATTCACATGGCTACTGTGGTCTCGGGTTCAAACTGTTCATCTTCAGCCTCTTGTAACGCGTCTGCCTCCAGCCTCAGGCTAATCACCTTGCTCACCCCGTCATCGCGCATGGTGATGCCATATATGCTGTTGGCGATTTCGAGGGTCCGTCGGTTGTGGGTGATGACGATGAACTGCGTCCGTGCCCGCAGCAGATCGATAGCGGATCGGAGACGGTCGACGTTGGCCTCGTCAAGTGTTGCATCTACCTCATCGAGCACGCAGAACGGAGTTGGGCTGACACGAAGGATGGCGAAAACGAGTGCGCAAGCAGTCAGAGAGCGCTCGCCCCCGGAGAGGAGGTCCAGACTCTGGGTACGCTTTCCTGGGAGGCGGGCGAAGATCTCGACGCCGGAATTGAGAACGTCTGCAGGATCGGTCATTGAGAGCTGTGCCGTTCCACCCTGAAGCAGCAACTTGAAAAAACTCATGAATTCTGTTGAGACGGCATCGAAAGTGCGGCGCAACTCACCTTCCATCTGCCTATCCAATTCGCTGATGACACGCTGCAGGTCGCGAGAGGCCCGGTCGAGGTCGTCGGACTGGTCCTGGAGAAACCGGAAACGGCTCGCTAGCTCTTCGTACTCCTGGGGTGCGTCCGGGTTGACATTGCTCAGGCGACGGACGCGTGCGCGATTTTCCCTGACGTCATCCTTCAATCCGGCAGGCAGATCGTGGACGACGGGCAGCTGGGCGACAAGCGCCTGCAGTGGAAGTGGGGGTTGGTAGGCCAGCCCGACAGCCTCTTCCATATCAGCGAGCCCGAAATCCTGGCGGATTTCGCGCCGAAGAGATTCGAGGCGATCTTCGGTCCGCTGCAATGCAAGCCGTGAGGCACTCCAGTCTGATTCGGACTGCAGGACCAGTTGCTGGCAGGCCCTTACTTCTTCCTCGGCGCGACCCAGATTCCTGTCCAACCTCTCTAGCTCCGATTCTATCTCCGCTGTCTCGCGCTCATGCGCGTCGCCTTCTGCGTGCAGTTTTGCTTCCTCAGCAGATGCCTGATCGATCTCGCAACCCAACCGGTCCGATTCCTGCTCAAGCTCGGAAAGCCTTGCTGTCCTGGACTGGAGCTGGCTGTCGATCTGCGCAAGAGTGCGGCTCAGCTCTGCTTCGAGTTCGCGCCTGTTACTCAGTTTCTCCTGCGCGGCTGCGGCCTCCGCGCGCAGGTCCGCCAGCCGACGGAGCATCTCATCTTGACTGGTTTGGGCCGCCTGTTCGGACAACCGCGCCCGCGTGCGGGCTTCATCCAGAGAGCGGGTGGCCTCTGCCAGTGCCGCTCTGAGCCGAACTTCCTGCGCAGCCAAGTCGGCCAGCTCGGCCTCAGACTGATCAACTGCCTGCAGCTGCCATGCGGCTTCCTGTCTGGCCTGAGCGGCGTGCAGCCTGGCCTCCTCCAATTCAGCCTGCCGCAGCTCTGTGTCTCGGATTAGCCGCTTCTGCTGTCTAATGAGCTGTGCTCTCTTCTGGGTCCTCTCTTCGACCTCAATTCGGGTTGCCTGGGCTTTTTCCATCGCCCTTCGAGCCTGTCCCAAGACATGGTCAAGTTCTGAAGGCAGTTCGCGGGCTTCCCTTTCCCAGGCCAGCACCGACCTGCGATGCCGCCGGCCGTCGTTTCCTCCGGTGACGGCACCCCCGGGGCGAATGACCTCTCCTTCCAATGTGACGACGGTTGGCATTGCGCCATGGTTGGAAGTACCTCCTACAGGGCGGCGACCGTTTCTCGACCTTCCCGCACGTTCGTCGAGGGCATGGCGTGCGGCAGCCAGATCATGTGCTATCCAGACGCGCTGCAGAAGATGGTTGATCGCAGGGGCTACCTCATAGTCGAAGCGAACGGAGCTTGCAGCGTTTCCAATGATGCCGTTGGACGTGGGCGCCGAGATAGGTCCACCCGACCGCAGACGGTCCAGAGGGAGGAACGTTGCACGACCGGCCCCGGCCCTCTTCAGATGCTCAATGGCCTCTTGTGTGTCCTGCCACGTCTTTGCAATCACGTTTTGCAGGGCAGCACCGAGTGCGACTTCAATTGCGCGCTCAAGCTGGTCCGGTACCTGAATGCATGAGGCTACGGTCCCAATGATGCCTTTCAACTGTCCCTGTTGCGATGCCTGCAATATGGAGCGAACAGCGCTGGCATAGACGGTGCCTTCGCTGCGAGCCGGCTGAATCAGGTCGAGCCGCGTCTGCAGTCGCTCGACTTCACGCTGTTCCCGGTTCCTCGCCGCCTCCTCGGTGCGAAGAGCGTCCATGCCAACGTCGATGGCCTCAGTCAGGGCGTCGATCTCGGCTTGCGCCCGGCTGACTTCGGCGCTGCCTTCGGCACTTTTCGCCTCCAACCCGGTCAATGCGACGGCAGCCGCTTTGGACGCCTCTTTGTACCTACCGGTATCCTCTCGGGTCTTGCATAATCTCTCGTCGAGGGCCGCGCGTCTTTCAATCAGCTGTTGCAACCGGCTGCGGAGACCTGCAATGCGGCCTTCCACACTGCGCAGTGCCGCGACCTCCTCGTGCCAGCGTTCCACGGCAAGGTTCTGTTTCCTTTCCCTGTCTGCCAATTGGATCTGGAGTCTGTCAAGAGCTTGCCGGCAGGTGTTGCGCCGCTCACGCACACTCTCGATTTCAGCGGTGAGAGCTACCAACCTCTGTTGTGCAGCCTCTCTTTCTGTCTGCAGTCGGCGGCATTCGTCTTCGAGGTCTGCCTGTCGGACAGCGATCTGACTCTGCCTCTCCTGGCAGACGGCAAGGCGTCGAATTACCTCGGCAAACCGGCGATGGCGAGCTTCGCTGATCTGACTGCGCTTGCTCTGATCGGCCCGTAACCTGGTCTGGCGAAGGCGAAGCTGGTCGAGCCCGGCATGAACTTCGTCCAATCGTTCACGGCGTACCTGGGTATTCTTCTGGTCGCGCGCGGCCTTCTGCCGGACAGTGGCGAGTTCGCTGAGTGTGCGATGCCACTGATAGCCGTACCAAACATGTAGCAGATCCTTCAGGTCGTTCTCGATCTGAAGCCTTTCCAGGGCCCGCTCGGCTTGACGTTTGAGGCTGGACATACGGGGCGAAAGCTCTGCCAAAATGTCTCCGACGCGTTCGAGGTTGAGTCGCGTCGCCTCCAACCTGCGCCAGGCTGCCGATCGTTTCTGCTGATAGCCGGTGATTCCTGCTGCTTCCTCGAAGAGAACTCGCCTTTCCTCAGGTCTCAAGCTGAGCACGCGGTCGATCAGTCCCTGCCCAATGACTGCGTAGGCGCGCCTTCCCAACCCGCTTGGCCCCAATAGCTGGGTAATGTCCTGCAGACGCACCTTCTGCCCGTTTATAAGGTATTCGTTGTCGCCGTCGCGGTAGGCCCGGCGCGTGATTTCGACTTCTCTGAAATCGATGTTGAGGTCGCCGGCTTCATTGTCAAGGACGATGCTGACGGCCGCCATCCCTTGCCTGGCTCTCTTGTGACTTCCTGAGAAGATGACGTCAACCGTCTTCTTTGAGCGCAAAAGACCGAAGCTCTGTTCGCCCAAACACCAGCGAATGGCATCGGCTACGTTGCTCTTGCCGCACCCGTTTGGGCCCACAATGGCGGTAACGCCGGAACCAAAGGCGAATTCGGTCTGCTGGGCAAAGGTTTTGAATCCTTTGAGGTTTACTCGCTTAATTCGCAGCATATCGATATAGGATGGGCAAGGTCAGTTCGCAGCGAGCCGGCCGTCTTTCCGGGCCCCATGCTGATGTGTATGACTGAGCAAACCTTCTACAGGACGGGGAAACACGCTGGAGGAAGACACCAGCAGAATGCAGTGAAGATCGGCAATCACGAAAATGCGGCGGGTTCCAAGTTCGTTCTAATGTTCCAAAGGCGTCTAGGCCCCGAGACATCAAATTCTCGGCGGTAAATTACTCTCAGAATAACAGACCCGCGACTCAAGGCGCCCACACGACGCGCCACAGGCCGGGAAGGGCAAATTCCAGAATCAGGCCAAGAACAATGAGTAGAAGAGATGCTGTTAACAGACGACGCTGCTTGGTAAAGTAGTGGGCCGGATTCCATTTGTTCGTCAGGAGGGGTTGGGCCAGCATGACGGAGAGCCCGGCGTATCCGGCTAGAGTCGCCAGCCTCCATGGCATCAACCCCAGAATCAACATGGGTGACCCTTCCAGCGCCAGACGGCCAACCCCGTACCCGAACTGATTCACGGCGCGCACGAGAAACCAGAGGCCTACCAGGCCGGCAGAAAGCAGGCTGCCCAGTAGAATACCGAAGAACTCAACCAGACGTGAACCGGGGCTCTGCAGAATCGAGCCAGGAAGATTGAGGCCTGTCGCGGACCATTCCAGGAGCGCGCGGTGATAGGCGAAGCCATCATGGATCGAACGCTCGAATACAAGGGGCAAGAGCGCCGAACCCACAATCATGACCAGTAACTGCAAAAGCAGCCAGGAAGAAAGCACCACGAGGGCAATAGCGATCCTTCCTCTGCGAAGAGGGATGGCCAGAAAGAGGGTTATGGCCACTGCCTGAACGATCGGCAGAAAGTTCGGTTGACCAAGGGCGGCAGGCAGAGCCGTCGTGAGCAAGGCGAAGAATCCAAACGTAATGTAGAAGATGGGATCCTTCACCAGCTCGTAATTGCGCGCTTTGGGTGAGCCATTTGGCGCGACTGGAACAGAATCTCGCATAGATCGATTATATCACCCGCTTGCGAGGAAGTACGAAATCGAGTAAATCGGGCCTGTCAGGCTTGGTTCGCTCGGCGGCCCACTGTCCATCTATCAGCGTCCATCCGCCCGTGGCAAGGAGAGTTAGCCGGCGCAAGAGGTCAACTGTGGACCCGCTCAATTTTGGTCAGCCAAAGTCAACCGGCTTGCCGCCTACCTGTGGTATACTGCGCAAATGGACGCAGACACGCCTTCTGGGGCATTGCAGGCAGTGACTTCAAGGTTGGATTCCGTCCCTGATTCGAGGATGCGTTAACTGTGCCTTGCCCGTCCATTGATCGGCCCGGAATGCCGGCGGCCCTAACCGAATACGGGCCGGAAGAACAAGCTGAGAATGTGGCGGCGGTTGTGGCAGCTGCCGGGTTCAGCCGCAGGATGGGGCGCTTCAAACCGCTGCTGCCATGGCGACAGGGGACGGTGATTGAAGCCGTGGCGGAGGCTCTTGCGGGAGGAGGCGCCTCTCCGGTAATTGTAGTGACTGGGCACCGGGCCGAGGCAGTCTCTGAACAACTAAAGGGAGGATCTGCCGAGACCGTTCTTAATGCCAACTACCGCTATGACCAGATGCTGCGGTCCTATCAGGTGGGCGTCGAGGCGTTGTGTCGACACCACAGACCGGTCTGCGGGACGCTTCTGGCGCTGGGAGATCAGCCCCACATTCCAAGAGGCGTGATCCGACAGATCCTCGCTAGCGTTCGGGATGCCCCCGAGGCAGTGGTCGTACCGAGCTATATGCGGCGGCGCGGACATCCTTTCTATCTTCCTCGATGGGCTTTCTCGGAGCTACTTAGGCTAAGCGGCGGACAGTCGCTACGGGACCTCCTTGAAACATACGTCGAGAAGATCGTATACGTAACCGTTGACAGTGACTGCATTAGGCGGGACATGGATGTGCCGGCCGACTATGAGTCGCTGCGCGCCGAATTTGAGTGGGTAGTCTGATCCGGGGGAACAGGTGCTTCTCACCGCAACCCAGTGGACGGGACGACGCGTTGCCTGATGCCCGCCGGCGCAGAGCCGGTTGCAAGAGCTTTGGCATTGGCGATTTTCGTTCTCAGAGGGTTGCTCGGGCATGGTGGCAGAAAGGAAAGGGAAGACTTTGACTGCGACACTGTACCACTATCTGAAGGAGATGCTGGAGGAGGAGCAGGCAGTTGCCGTGGCAACCATTGTCGACGCCAAGGGTTCAGTACCCAGAGAAGTAGGCGCGAAGATGGTCATTCACCCGCTGGGCCGGCATGTTGGAACGGTGGGAGGCGGCTGCGGTGAGGCGGATGTGATTCGAGCCGGACTGGATGTTATCCATGACGGGATACCCCGCACGGTTCACGTCGACCTGACCGAAGACATCTCCATGAACAGCCTGGGGGTTTGCGGCGGCGTGATGGATGTGTTCGTTGAGCGCTGGGAAGGTGCAAACGGCGAGGACGCGTCGGCCGGCGCGGCTTGAGCCAATCCGGCGGCAGACCGTGCTTCGCGTCAGCACCGGATCCTTACTCCGGCTGGTTATCCTCTTCCTGGGTTGAATGGGGAACTGGGATGCGGCTGTGTAGATGCACGGGTTGCGACTTCCCTCGAATTCGCAGGTTGATCATCTCGATGGCCAGCGAAAATGCCATGGCGAAATAGGCGTAGTTCTTCAGATGAAGCTCCTCAACCTTTTCGTGGAGCCAACCTTCCAGGACAAGCATAAATCCAATCAGAATCAGAAAGGCCAGCGCCAGAATCTTCATGGTAGGATGGCGTTCGACATAGGCTGCGATCGGGCCGGCAAATGACAACATCACAGCAGCGGCTACGAGTATGGCGGGAACCATAACCCAGAGGTTTCCTGAGATTCCCACGGCCGTAATGACCGAGTCAAGCGAAAAGACGATGTCGATGAGGATGATCTGGGTGATGACGGAAGCAAATGTTGCAGTCACCTGCGTCGTGCGGTCATGGCCTGCGGCTTCAAGTTTTTCGTGGATCTCGTAGGTGCTCTTGCCTATCAGGAAGAGGCCGCCGATCAGGAGTATCAGGTCGCGGCCGGATACGTCGTGTTGAAAGATGGAGAACAGCGGGTGGGTCAACCGCATGATCCATGTGATGCTGAAGAGCAACGCGATGCGGGCAAGCACGGCAAGCCCGATTCCGGTGGAGCGCGCTTTTGCTTGCTGGCTTGGGGGCAACTTCCCGCTCAGGATAGCGATAAAGATGACATTGTCGATCCCTAGGACGATTTCAAGGATGACGAGTGTCAGCAGAGCAACAAGGTTCTCAGCTTGAAAGAGTTCGGTCATTGCGCGTCTGACTCCTTGCCCTTCCGGCAATCGGCAGCTTTCGATGATGCTTGAGCAGGGCGAAATTGTAGCGGGGCATGGTACGGATTCTAGCATCTGGGGTGAGACGTGTCTAGCCGAGCAGGATCTGCCGATTCTTTGTGCGCACATCTGTGAGGAAAGCAAGTCCGGCCGGCGGGCGGTCAAGTATCAAAGGAATCCACTGGGGAAATATGCAGGAAACGCTGCTCAAGACGCTACTTGAAGCGATAGAGAAAAGAGAGGCTGTTGCGCTTGTAACGGTCACCACGGGCGACGGCGTCTATGGGCAGGCAGTAGGCAGGAATGCAGTAGTCTGGCCTGAACCTCTGAGGCGCCATGTTGGCGAATTGGGCCTGGGGGACCAACTGGAGACCGTGATACGAGATGCCCGGTTGGCGATCGCTCGCAAGCAACACCAACACTTTCGCTATGAGGAGGAGGCCGGCAGTTTCTCGGCATTTGTGGAAGTCCAGGCCCGGCCCCCGCATCTGATCATTGCCGGTGCAGGCCACATTGCCATCCCACTGGCTTCGATCGCAAAGACGTGCGACTTCCTTGTTACGGTGATTGACGATCGCCCGCAATACGCCCATGACTCCCGGTTTCCCACCGCAGACCGTGTCGTAGCCGGGCCGTTCAGGCCAACGCTTGTTGACCTGCGGCAGGACAAGGACGCATTTGACAGCGACACCTACATCGTCCTGGTAACGCGAGGACACCAACATGACATCGACTGTCTGTTGGAAGTGTTGGATGATCCGGTTGCTTACCTGGGAATGATCGGAAGCCAACGGCGCATACGAGCAGTCTTTGAGCTGCTGGAAAAGGAGCAGATGATTCCGGCGTCGAAGTTCGATCGTGTCAAAGCGCCGATCGGCATCGACATTGGGGCGATTACACCAGCCGAAATCGCGGTCTGTATTATGGCGGAGATCATCTGCGTACTTAGGGATGGGCCGCTTCCCGGCTTGAGCGAACAGATTCAACAGGAGCGCATCCAACGAAGGAATCGGGCCAAAGAGAGATTGACTGACCTCAAAAGCAAGCGAACCCAGGCCGGCCGGTGATCGAGAGAGGTCTCTGGTTGCACTCTAGTGGGACGGACGAGTTAGATGGAAGGTTTTGATGACCTCCGGTCATACAATAGAAGGGCCTGGGATAATGCGGTCGAGCGCCAGAGCAGATGGACGGTACCGGTCAGCAGCGATACGGTGGCTGCCGCACGCCGCGGAAGCTGGGAGATCGTTCTCACGCCGACGAAGCCTGTGCCGCGTAAGTGGTTTCCCGATTTCAGGAGTGCAGAGATTTTGTGTTTGGCTTCCGGGGGCGGTCAACAAGGGCCCGTACTGGCTGCCGCCGGAGAAAGTGCCGGCGCGCGAGTGACGGTATTTGACATCTCGCCCCGGCAACTGGCGCAGGACCGTCTCGTGGCAGAACGCGATGGTCTGGGCCTGGTGACGGTCGAAGGCGACATGCGGGACCTGGGGGCTTTTTCAGACGGAAAGTTTGACCTGATCGTTCATCCCTGTTCAAATCTGTTCGTACCCGACGTGCGGCCGGTATGGCGTGAGTGCGCACGCGTGCTGAAGCGGGGCGGCGTTCTTCTGGCGGGCTTTGTCAACCCTGTCCTTTACCTGTTTGACCAGAGAAAGATTGACGAAGGCATGCTGGAGGTTCGACACGAACTTCCTTACTCGGACCTAACGAGCATTACCAAGCCGGAGAGAGAGGCCTTCGTTCGGGCCGGTGAGGCTATGGAGTTCGGGCATACGCTCACCGACCAGATTGGCGGTCAACTCGATGCCGGCTTTGTAGTCACCGGTTTCTACGAGGACCGGTGGGAAGGTCAACCACCGGCTGAATTTACGGACACTTATATAGGCTCGCGGGCCTTGAATTTCCATCATTTACAGTAAAGATTAGTTACGTTTTTTGCGGTTTTGGAAAGCTGGATTACAATTTTACCAACTGTATATGGTACAGTTCACCTGGATCGCAAACCGCTTCCGGCCATTAGGTGGCCGGACTCCTGCGATGAGGTAGCGGAAAAAGGTTTTTGTAGTTTGAAAAGGAGCATCAAAACATGGCGTATGCGCACACGAACTCCAAGGGCAGAACGTACTATCTGCATTCAAAGGAAACAACGTTGCGTAACGGTCGACAACAGACCCTGTACTTCTTCGCCAAGGAAGAGAAGGAGGGCTCGCTGGAGGCAGTTCCGGATGGTTACGAGGTATCCGAGAGCAAGAACGGCCTACCGGTCCTGAAGCGCTCAAAATAGATATGAAGACTGTTCCACCGCAACTGCGATGCTCAAGGATGCGCAGACCCTGATTGATGGACTTCGACCTCACACTTGAAGAAAAAATAGATAGGACTCCACCGCCCCTGCGGGAGATCATCGAAGATTTTCGCAGTATGGAACCGCGGGAGCGGCTGGAGTCTCTCCTCGATTTCGCAGTGAATATGCCGGACCTTCCCGGCTTTCTTCACGACGCCCGCGATCAGATGGAGCAGGTTCACGAATGTCAGACGCCGATATTCGTGTTTGCCGACATTGTAGATGCCGGTGTGCACGTTTATATCGACGTACCTAAAGAGTCGCCTACGGTTCGAGGCTACGCCGCGATTGTACAGGAAGGTCTGGAGCGGGCCGCCCCGGACTGCGTATTGCAAACGCCGGACGACATTCACTACCTTCTTGGCCTGCACGAGGCAATCTCGCCACAGCGAATACGCGGCCTGCACGTCCTCATGGCCTACCTGAAGAGGCAAGTCACAGCCAGAATGGCCAAAAGTGAATAATGCGCTGACCGACGTCCAGGGCATTCTGGTTGGCCACTGGTCGGATCCCCTCCATGGAACCGGCTGTACGGTCGTGCTGACGCCTGAAGGAAGTTGCTGCGGAGTCGACGTGCGCGGATCGGCCCCGGGGACGCGGGAAACTGCTCTGCTTGATCCCGTAAACCGCGTGGACCGGGTGCACGGTGTCCTTCTTAGCGGAGGCTCTGCCTACGGGCTGGGGGCGGCGCACGGTGTTGTTAAGTGGCTTGCAGATAAGGGCTTTGGCTGGTACACGCCGGCCGCATCGGTGCCAATTGTGCCTGCCGCGATTCTGTACGACCTGGGGTTGGGAGGTTCGACGAAATATCCCACCCAGGAGGACGCATTCGCCGCCTGCGAGGCGGCCGCCTCCGAGGACACGAGCCGCGGTTCAGTCGGGGCCGGAATCGGTTGTACCGTGGGAAAACTGTTCGGATTCGATCGATGTACGCGGGGCGGGCTGGGCCAGGCCTCTGCATCATTGCCTGGCGGCGTTGTCGTTTCAGCATTGGTCGCAGTCAACGCGGTTGGAGACGTTGTGGACCCGATGCGGGCTCATCAGGTGGCAGGGGCCCGGGATTCGAAAAGCGGAGACCTGGTAGACAGCCTTGCCGAAGCTGCCGCGTCAGAGGACTGGGTTTTCTTTCGATCGTCCGACCCAAACTCCTCTTCGTCTTCGGATTCGCCAGACGAATCGGCTTCGCAAAGCTCTGGCCCGGTCCCGGACAACACGACAATTGGTGTTGTCGCCACAAATCTCAGTCTTTCCAAGCCGGCGGTGACCAAGTTGGCGCAGATGGGGCAGACGGGAGTCAGCCGAACCACTCGGCCCGCGCATACTCTCTATGACGGCGATTGCCTGTTTGCATTGGCAACAGGCCGCCTCGATGTGCAGATAGACTTGAATCTGGTGGGTGCGGTGGCCGCAGAGGTCGTCGCGTCTGCCGTTCTTGACGGTGTACTCAATGCGAACCCGGCTTACGGCGTGCCCGCCGCCTCAGAGTTGACCCCGCGCCGGCTCATCACTTAACCCCCTCACTCTTCCGCGTGGCTCGCCCGATTCATCCATTCTCCAGGACGGGTCCGTCCAGGCAAAGTACGTTGCCATTCAACTCGCAGGAGCCGCAGATCCCTACGGCACAACGCATGTAGGCTTCCCACGAAAGCTGGCGCAGCAGACCGTGCTTCTTCCCTATTCCGTCGACGGCGGCAAGCATGCCGTGCGGTCCGCAAGCGCACAGTAGATCGGTCGCGCCTGAAGTCAGCAGGTCTGCCAGAAGATCGGTGACGCGCCCTTTGGACCCGGAAGTCCCGTCCTCAGTACATGTAAGAAGCTCTAACGCGCCTGCCTTCCATTCGCCTTCCTTTTGCAGGGCATTGAATCGATCCACGTACAGGAGGTCGGTGGAAGTGCCGGCGCCGACGATGACGGTCAGGGCATCCAACTGCCGGCTCCACGCGTTCGCCAGCCAGAGAAGTGGGGCCACGCCGTAACCTCCTCCAACGAAGCAGGCTCGCCGTCCGAATTTCGGAAGACGAAAACCCTTTCCGAACGGCCCTCGAATCCACAGAGAGTCGCCGGGACCCATCGCATGCAACAGGTTGGTGAATGGGCCGACCGCGGTGACCATCAGGGTTACCGGGTCGGCTGCGACCAGAGAAAAGGGCTTCTCATCGAAGCGAGGCAGCCAGGCCATTACAAACTGCCCTGGCACAGCATTCAAGCTGAGGTCGAGGGTGAAAGTCTTGGTGCGGTAGTTATCGTCTTCTACGGTGAGGATCGGGTAAGGGGCAGGAAGGCTCAGCGAACCGAGTTGCGCGGGCCCGTCAGACAGAAAACTCATCTTTGCACCATGGGGGCGCGGGGGTGCTTTCCCTTCCTCAGGCCCGCTCCAAAACAACGACTGGAATTACTCGCTCGGTCTTGGCCTGATAGTCATTATACTGGGGCCAGATCTCCGCCATCATGTTCCACAGGGGCGGCTTTTCCTCCGGCGAGGCCGTATGGGCCGTTGCGCCGAAGACTTCGGCGCCGACCCGCAACGTAACGGACGGCGTTTCGACCAGATTGAGATACCACGAAGGATGATGTGTGGCGCCGCCGCGGGAGGCGACGATCACGTAGGTTTCCTCGCCTTCTACTTTGCCATAGATGAGCGGAGTTGTGCGGGCCTTGCCGCTGCGCCGCCCTGTTGTCGTCAGCAGCAAAGTAGGGACGCCGTTCCAGATGTGGCCGTCCTCACCGTCAGATTCAAGATAGCGGTCAATATGTTCCTTTACCCAGTCCGGTACTTCTCGTTCGGCCATATCGTTTCTCTCCTCAATCTGGGGCCCAATCTGAGCCGTCGCTCCGTTCGTTTCAGTCTACCACAGTGCAGAATGATCCGCATGACCTGGCCACTTTGGTGTGCATCCCAAAACGGGGGTGAACAGTCGCAAATCTCTGGAACAAACCAAGCCGCGGTCAGTTCCCATTCCAGTAACCGTCAAAATAAGCGCCGTCTCTGACCACTGACCACTGACCACTAACCACTAACCACTGCAGTTTTGGGCGGTCGGGCCTAGTCGGCCCTCCCTTGTGCGGGGGCTC
>JAPPKG010000387.1:0-3900 GCA_026914085.1 Caldilineaceae bacterium
CGGCAACCGGCCGGAGTGGATGGTGCTGACGATTCTGCCGGTGATTCCGCCGGAGCTGCGTCCCATGGTGCAGTTGGACGGCGGGCGCTTCGCCACCAGCGATCTCAACGATCTGTACCGGCGCGTGATCAACCGCAACAACCGTCTCAAGCGGCTGCTTGACCTCGGTGCGCCGGACGTAATCGTCCGCAACGAAAAGCGCATGTTGCAGGAAGCGGTCGACAGTCTCATCGACAACGGGCGGCGGGGCCGGGCGGTCAGCCGCAGCGGCAAGCGCAAGCTCAAGAGCCTGAGCGATATGCTCAAGGGGAAGCAGGGCCGCTTCCGCCGCAACCTGTTGGGGAAACGCGTCGATTACTCCGGCCGCTCGGTCATCGTGATCGGCCCGACGCTGAAGCTGCACCAGTGCGGCCTGCCGAAGAAGATGGCGTTGGAGCTGTTCAAGCCGTTCGTCATGCGCCGCCTGGTGGAGGACAACTATGCGCACAACATCAAGAGTGCCAAGCGCATGGTGGATCGCCAGCAGTCCGAGGTGTGGGACGAGCTGGAGGAGATCTGCAAGGAGCGGCCGGTACTGTTGAACCGGGCGCCGACGCTGCACCGTCTGGGTATTCAGGCCTTTGAAGTCACACTGGTAGAGGGGAGCGCGATTCAGTTGCATCCGCTGGTCTGCGATGCGTTCAATGCGGATTTCGACGGTGACCAGATGGCAGTGCACGTGCCGCTGAGCCAGTCTGCGGTCGATGAGGCGCGGCAGTTGATGCTTTCGAGCCAGAATCTGCTCAAGCCCAGCAGCGGCGAACCGATCGTCGGCCCCTCCAAGGACATGGTGATGGGTGTCTACTACCTGACCACCGAGGAGGACGAGACGACACCCGATGAGAAGCTGCCGCTCTTCAGCTCGATGGATGAAGCGGAATACATCTACAGCTTGGGCCATGTCAAATTGCGGGATTCGATTCGGGCGCGCTTTACGACCCGTTTCGACGTTCAGCCGATCGAGTCGATGGAGGTGAGCGAACGGGTGATGGATGCCTTGCAGGAATACAGTATCGCCACCGTCGGCGAGCTGATGGACATCTTTGCCCAGGGCGAACGCCATATGATTCAGGAGATTCCGGCGTTTGGGCTGGCCGCGATGAATGAGGTACGGGACGCCCTGCGGAAGCTGAATCTGTTGGGGGCTGCCTGGCCGAAGGACCGGATCATCCGCACGACGATTGGGCGGATCATCTTCAACCGGGCGTTGCCGGAGGAGTTGTGGTTTGTCAACGAGCTCCTCGACAAGAAGGGTGTCAATGAGGTCATTGACCTCTGCTACAAGCACCTGGGCCGGGAAGTGACAGCCGAAACGGTGGACAATATCAAGGACCTGGGTTTCGAATACGCAACCCGATCGGGCATTACGATCGCGGTCAGCGATATTCAGGTGCCACATGAGAAGGACGAGATCGTTGAGCGCACTTCCGATGAGGTGGCGGAGGCCGAGCGTCAGTACCGGCGCGGCCTGATCACCGAGGAGGAGCTGTACGAGAAAACGGTTGAACTGTGGACACGGGCTGCCGACGAGGTAACGGCCGAGGTGCGTAAACTGCTCAGCCCGCTTGAGGGGCTGGGCGCGATGGCCCACTCCGGTTCGACCAAGGGGGGCGTCAATACGGTGCGGCAGCTGGCCGGTATGCGCGGCCTGATTGCCGGCCCCAATGGGCGCATCATTCCTTTGCCGATCCGCTCCAACTTCCGCGAGGGGTTGACTGCACTGGAGTATTTCCTGAGCACACACGGCGGGCGCAAAGGCCTGGCGGATACCGCACTGCGCACCGCGGACGCGGGGTATCTGACCCGCCGCCTGGTGGATGTGGCCCAGGATGTGATTGTGACCGAGGACGATTGCGGCACCAACGCCGGCATCTGGATCGATGCCGGGAGTTCGAGGGCGATGGGCGAGAGCTTCGCCGACCGCGTGGTCACGCGCACGCTTGCCACCGCGATCCGGCATCCCGATTCCGATGAGATACTGCTGGAGCGGGATACCGTCATCGACGAGGCCGCCCTGGCAACCATCGAGCGTCATGGGGTGGAGGAGGCATTCGTCTACAGCCCGCTGACGTGCGAGTCCCGTTTTGGCCTTTGCAAGAAGTGTTACGGCACGGACCTGGCGCGAGGGGGAACGGTGGAGCAGGGCGAGGCGGTCGGTATTATCGCCGCGCAGTCGATCGGCGAGCCGGGCACCCAGCTCACGCTGCGCACGTTCCACACCGGCGGTGTGGCCGGCAGCGACGACATCACTCAGGGTCTGCCGCGCGTCGAAGAACTTTTCGAGGTGCGCAACCCCAAGGGTGAAGCTGTCATCAGCGAGATCGACGGCAAGGTGGATATCTGGTGGGAAGGCGATCAGCGCATGCTGAAAGTGAGCCGCACCGAGCTCAAACGCCGGGAGATCGCGATTCCCGAGGGGTATGAGCTGATGGTGGATTCGGATGACCGGGTGCAGGAAGATACGGTGATCGCCCGCAACGGGGACGAGGATGCACAGGGAGTCCTGGCAGGCATGGAGGGCCAGATTTTCGCTGAGAACGGTCAGGTCATCATCCGCCGGGAAGACAACCTGGTATGGGAGACCGACATCCCGGCCAATGCTCGGTTGCGCGTGGAGAAGGGTGAAGAGGTGAACGCCGGCGAGCAGCTGACAGAAGGCTCGAAGAATCCGAGAGAGATTCTGCGCATTCAGGGCCGTGAGGCCTGTCAGCTATACCTGTTGGAGCAGGTGCAGCAGGTATACCGCAGCCAGGGCGTTGCCATCCACGACAAGCATATCGAGGTGATCCTGCGCCAGTTGCTGCGGCGCGTGATGATCCGGTCGACCGGTGACACCGAATTTCTGCCGGGCGAACTGGTGGACCGATTCCAATTTGAGGATGAGAACAACAAGACGATCTCCCGCGGCCATCGCCCGGCTAAGGCCGAGCCGGTGGTGCTGGGGTTGACGAAAGCGGCCCTGAATACCGAAAGCTTCCTAGCTGCGGCGAGCTTCCAGGAAACGACGCGCGTACTCACCGATGCCGCAGTGCAAGGGCAGCGGGACGAGTTGCGGGGCCTGAAAGAGAATGTCATCATCGGCAAGCTGATTCCGGTCGGTTCCGGCTTCCGGACGCGGCGCATGTGGGAGGAAGAGAAGCAGCAGGCCGTTGAGCAGCTGGCCAAACAGCACGAAGTCGTCGATGAGGGGCTGAGCGAACTCGAGTTCGACCTGGATGATCCCGATCTGGATCTGGCCGATCTCTCCGGTTTGGCGGAGATGGGAATCGGCCCTCTGGGAATGCTGTCCGGGTTTGGGGGCGGCGTCGACGAGGAAGAGCTCGACTTCGACTTCAACAACCTGAAGGACGAGGACAGCGAAGAGATCAACGTCGACCTGCGTTAAGAGCCAGGTAGTTTGTACAGATAAGGGTGGAATAGCCGGCTCTTCCACCCTTTCTATTTCCGCTGGTCTTTCACCGGTGACAGCACTCCTGCGCCTGCGACGGCGGCTGGACAGTCAGCTCCGGGCATCTGCAGACACCTCCCATTCTGTGTACGAACGCAAACCTCGGTTCGTTCTCAGAACGCTTGCGAATCTCTCGTAAACTCTCATATGCTCTCGTGGAACACTCGTGCAAGGCTTGACTATGCGCGGGTGCATCCCAGATTTGGGGTGGGAACAGTCTGGCGGGGAATCAGTGCCAGCGGTGGCTGGCGTTGTTTACCGTCTTTGGGCGAGACGCAGTGCAGGCGCCAGGCCTGGCCGTACGGCGGCGTCCTTCAGTTGGGGCGGGTGCGAGGGCAGGCACAGGGCCGGCACGTAAGGGGATCTGATGGGACTGGCGGGACGTGGTATGGCCAGACACGCTGGATTAGGCA
>JAPPKG010000095.1:0-3898 GCA_026914085.1 Caldilineaceae bacterium
TGATCGAACGGAGCGTCGTCGCGTATCCGAACATCTCCGCCAGCGGTACGACCGACCGTACAGCCGTAACCTTGTTGCTATGCGCGTCCAGTCCCTCGATCTGGCCGCGGCGGCTGGAGAAATCGCCCACAATGTCGCCGACAAACACCTCCGGCACAACCGCTTCAACCAACATGATCGGCTCCAACAGGACCGGACCAGCCTTCGCCATGCCCTCCTTGAACGCCATCGAACCGGCTATCTTGAAGGCGATCTCACTGGAATCTACCTCATGAAAACTGCCGTCTACCAGCGCGGCGCGAACATCCACCACCGGATATCCCGACAGCACGCCGCTTTCCATAGCTTCCTGAATACCCTTGCGAACCGCAGGGATGTACTCTCTGGGGACTGAGCCGCCGACGATCTTGTCCTCGAACTCGAAGCCCTTGCCTTCTTCATTCGGTTCCAGCTCGATCCAGACATGGCCATACTGGCCGCGGCCGCCGGTCTGACGGACGAAGCGGCCTTCTGCCCGGGTCGCCTTTGTGATCGTCTCCCGGTAGGCCACCTGTGGGCGGCCCTCGTTACACTGCACCCGGAACTCTCTCTTCAGACGGTCGACGATAATCTGCAGGTGCAACTCACCCATTCCGCTGATGATCGTCTGCCCCGTCTGGTCATCGTATCGCACCTGGAAGGTCGGATCCTCTTCGGCCAGCTTCAGGAGGCCGTCGGCCATCCTGTCCTGGTCGGCTTTGGACTTCGGCTCAACCGCGATTCCAATCACCGGGGCGGGAAATTCGATCGTCTCCAGCAGAATCTCGTTGTTGCTGTCGCTGAGCGTCTCACCGGTCAGGCTCTGCTTGAGGCCGACGATGGCGGCGATGTCGCCGGCGCGGCAGACTTCGATCTCCTCCCTTTTGTCGGCATGCATCTGCAAAAGCCGGCCAATCCGTTCCCGCCGGCCTTTGTTGGCGTTGTAGACCATACTGCCCGACGCCAATGTGCCCGAATAGACGCGTACATAGGCCAGGCGTCCGACAAACGGGTCGGTCACGATCTTGAAGACAAGGGCTGCGAAAGGTTCTTCCGGGTCGGCGAACCGGATCTTCTCTTCCTCTGTCTTGGGGTCAAGGCCGACGACCGGCGGCACATCCAGTGGGCTGGGAAGATAGCGAACAATCGCATCCAGAAGGGGTTGCACGCCCTTGTTCTTGAGCGCCGAACCGCACAGTATCGGCACGATATCATTGCGAATGACGGCATTGCGCAGCGCTTTGATCAGCAGGTCGTTGCTGATCTCTTCGCCTTCCAGATAAAGCGTTGTCAACTCCTCATCGGTTTCGGCAATCCGTTCAACCATCGTCGCGCGCGCCGTCTCCGCCGCGTCGCGCATCTCCTCCGGGATCTCGGCTGTTTCGGGCGAGGCGCCCAGTGCGTCGCTGTATCGCAGGGCCTTCATCGTAAAGAGGTCAATGACCCCCTGGAAATCCTCCTCCACGCCCCAAGGCAGTTGAATCGGCAGCGGGTCCGCGCCGAGGCGGTCGACAATCATGCCCACTGTTCGCTCAAAGTCGGCCCCCACCCGGTCCATCTTGTTCACGAAACAGATGCGCGGCACGTGATAGGTGTCCGCCTGCCGCCAGACCGTCTCCGATTGTGGTTCGACACCCGCAACCGCGTCGAAGACGACGATGCCGCCATCCAGCACGCGCAAGCTGCGCTGCACCTCCGCCGTAAAATCGATATGGCCCGGTGTGTCGATGATATTGATCTGGGCCTCTTCACCGCTGCGCCTGTCAATCCAGTTCGCCGTAATCGCGGCCGCCGTAATCGTGATGCCGCGTTCCCGCTCCTGCGCCATCCAGTCTGTGACAGCGGTGCCCTCATGTACTTCACCCATGCGGTGAATACGGCCGGAATAGAACAGAATTCGTTCGGTTGTCGTCGTCTTGCCCGCGTCGATATGGGCGATAATTCCGATATTGCGGATTTTATGTAATGGTACCTGACTCATCAAATTCACCTGATCTTATCTTGGGGGGCAGCGTCGCGCCCCGTATCATACAAGAGATGCAACCCGCCTCACTGCAGCGTTGCAACTACATTTATCCGGCGGTAAGTCCATCTTTCGCGACCGGTCTGCCGCGACCGCTTGCACCCTGCCCTCCGACAAAAGAAGACGCAGCCGTACTGCAGACGCCGGAATCCCACGCGCCCCACGTGAGCAAGGGCGCCTGCAACCTGCTGGTCCGGCGACCTGCTCATCCGGCAGCGTCGTATATCACTCAGCGGAGTGCTGACCGCGTTGCGACATCATCCTTCGGCTCGAATGCGTCGTATGTGGTTCGATTCAGAAGACGATCCAGTCCCGGAGGGGGCCGGATTCCTCCGAAGCTGTGCCCAGCCAGGGCGCCGGACACATCAGGAAATACCAACTCGATTGTCTATGCTGCCACGAAGGCAAAATACCTAGCGCCTTCGAGCAAAATGAGCAAAGGCTTGATTGGCTTCTGCCATCCGGTGCGTTTCTTCACGCCTGCGCACGGTCTGTCCTTCGCCGCGCGCCGTGTCCAGAAGTTCATTCGCCAACCGAGTGGCCATATTGCGGCCGCTCCGCCCCCTGGCATTCTGAATCAGCCAGCGCATGGCCAGGGCCTGCCGCCGGTCAGGGCGGATCTCCATCGGCACCTGATAGGTCGCGCCGCCAACACGCTGCGGTTTGACCTCAACCAGAGGAGTGGCGTTCCTGAGCGCTTCTTCGAAGACTTCCAGTGGTGGACGATTGGTGCGTTCGGCTATGGTATCCAGTGCGGTATACACTATCCTGGCGGCCAGACTTTTCTTGCCCCGTTCCATCAGATTGTTGATGAACTTGGCCAGCACAACGCTGTTGTGCCGGGGGTCGGGCGTAACTTGACGCTTTTCAGGCCGGTTTCGTCGCGGCATTCTACTACTCCATCTCCATCTTTTGCGCCCGCGCACCTCTTGAGGAAGGACGCACACTGCTGTCCTGCCTCGCCAGAGTCAGCGCTTAACGCGGCTTCTTGGTACCGTATTTGCTGCGGCTTCGCTTGCGGTCATTGACCCCCGTGCTGTCCAGCGCGCCGCGCACAATATGATAGCGCACGCCCGGCAGATCTCTTACCCGACCACCGCGGACCAGAACCACACTGTGTTCCTGGAGGTTATGGCCTTCACCAGGAATATAGGCCGTCACTTCAACGCCATTGGTAAGGCGCACACGGGCTACCTTACGCAGGGCGGAATTAGGCTTCTTGGGTGTCGTCGTTCGCACCTGTGTACATACCCCTCTCTTCTGGGGGTTGCCCTGCTTGACCCGCTTCGTGCGGCCGGTCAATGTGTTCTGCGTAAAGCGCAAGGCCGGTGCGGTCTCTTTCTTCGGCTTGTTCTTGCGGCCCTTGCGGACCAACTGATTTATCGTCGGCAAATGTTTCCTCCCAAGTGGTCATCGTAGGCCACGTAAAGACAGTAGTCTACTATATCACGACTGGACTGCTGAGAGCAAATCTAAGGACCAATACAGGTGTATCACCCGATGCAGATCGACTTTTGCGTCTGCCTGCGATTTTCTCCAGCAGATTCTGACGAAAAACCACCGTTCTCAGGGCATCTTCCGAACGCAGGCACGATGGTGTTAACGGAACTTCGCGACGGCCGTGGACCCGGCCTGACGGCGCTCAACAGCCTCCGAATGCTCGCAGCCAGCTAGTAAGCGCATAGGGGTGCATCCCAAAATGGAGGTGAACAGTCGCATACCTCTGGAGGCAACCAAGCCGCGATCAGTTCCCATTCCAGGTTCCGCCAGAAAAAGCACCGTCTCTGACCACTAACCACTAGCCACTGCAGTTTTGGGCGGTCGGGCCTATTCGGCCCTCCCTTGTGCGGGGGCTCC
>JAPPKG010000622.1:0-3898 GCA_026914085.1 Caldilineaceae bacterium
AATATTCAAAGTCGATGCGTTTCATGGCACAAGTCTCCCCCTCTTCATGTGCGTTCAGATTGAAAACGCGATTCCCCTCGTATGGCGTACTGTGCGTATTGCGTAGTCCGCGCCGGGAGTCAGCGGGCGCTCTTGCATGCTCATAAAGTAGGGTTTACCATACATTGCTCCAGTGGCAGTACACGGTGAGCAAGATGAGTATACTCGAACCGTTCCATTCTGTCGATGCTATTAAATAGAGTATGGTTGGCGCCGATCGCTAGACCACGAAATGGGAAAAACAAGGTGCATCTGAGCGAGTAGGGCCGGCTCTGATCGGCAACGGGCGGTCTGTCGCCATCAGAGCACGAAGTGCTCTTCAGCCGGCGTGCGGTAGTTGAGACTTTGGTGTGTTCGCCCATGGTTGTAGAAGTCGAAGTAGGCGTTCAAGCCAGCCTGCAGCTGGTGTCCTGTGTCATACTGTTGAACGTAGATGTTCTCATATTTGACGCTACGCCATAGACGTTCGCAGAAGACGTTGTCGAGGGCGCGGCCGCGGCCATCCATGCTGACTTGTATGTTAGCTGCCAGCAAGCAAGCGGTGAAGCCATCTGCCGTGAACTGTGCGCCCTGATCGGTGTTGAAGATTTCGGGCCGACCCATGCTGAGCGCATGACACAGAAGATGCCGTCCAGAGTGTTGGAAAGCCGCCAAGCGAGCACATAACGGCTGTACCAGTCGATGACAGCGACCAGGTACATGAAGCCCCGCAGCAGCGACACATAGGTGATGTCTACGCTCTAGACCTGGTTGACATGCGTAATCGGCAGGTTGCGCAAAAGATAGGGATTGCGCTTGTGCCCTTTGCCAGGCGAACTGCTGCTTCTCCTGGGGCAGATAGCTTGAATGCCCATCAGACGCATCAGTCGCCCCGATCTCTGGCTCCGGCAACCGGAATCTTGCCGACCGATCCCCGTCCGGCCTTCAGCTTCTGACTCTCATGCTTGTTGCTTTCCTTGCCGCCGATATAGGTCTCGTCTACTTCAACCTCGCCGATAAAGGGATCGTCGGGCTCTTCAAGGTTCGCCCACACTTCCCGCAACCGGCTCAACATGAACCAAGCCGTCTTCTGCGTGACGCCTATCTCATAGGCCATCTGGGTGGAGGGAATGCCCTTGTGGTGTGAGGCCGTCAGCCAAGCGGCGGCAAACCACTTTTGAAGCGGAAGCCTGCTCTTCTCAAAGATCGTCCCCTTCCGCACGGAGAACTCCTTACGACAGTCGGCACACCTGAATTTGAGCTTCTTCCTGAGACGGTAGGGCCGCCTTGAGGATTGACACGGCGCGCGAATTTGGCCGCCCTATATTGGAGTCACAAGGCGATTGCCTGATGATGGCCTGAGATGGCGGGAAGTGGAAGACATGACGCAAAGGTGGAGTATGGAAGCATTCCCGAGAATAACTTTCGACCCTACAGTGATGGGCGGCAAAGCATGCATCCCGGGGACTGCGGGTGACGGTTGGAACCGTCGTAGACCTATGGGTAGCCGGGCGATCAGCCGACTGGATCCTGGCAGCCTACTCTTATCTTGAACAGGAAGATTTCGACCAATCTCTAGCCTATGCGGCATGGAGGCTGGAAGAGCGGGAGGTTCCGCTATTCCTTCCATGACAGCTAAACTGTTGGTCCGGTGATGGGGATCAACTACACTGCAACAAATGTCGTGAGCTTGTCTGAGCGTCGACCAGGTTCAACCCTATAACGGCCCTTCGATTCGAAAGTGATACAGGGGGCACTCCTCCCCCCTCAATTCCCACTATACAAATTATCATGCAACGCCTTCGCATAGCGGTCAATGTTCCGCTCGCGGCGCCGACCGCCGCTCTCATCCAGCATCCGATTACGCGCAGCCTGCGCCGGCGCACCGGGCACCTGTGTCGCGCCCACCCCCGGCACATCCACACGGTACGATGCCGGCGCATCGGCCTGCCGCAGCTTCAATATACTGTCCGCCAGCGCCGCGCCGGCCTCTTCCCGCTGCTTCAAAGCCGTGCTCCCGATCAGATTCTTCACCTGCGTGATAATCCCCAGAAGGTCGTGCGTCGGCTTCGTTCCCGCCCCGATCATCAGCCCCGTAACCAGAATGTCCCACATATCCGGGACCTGCACCAGAAAACCGGGCAGCGCCTGGCCCAGATAGGCCATCAGACGCATGCCGCTGTAGTTGGAGACCACAACGCCGAGGAAAATGCCCGCCAGCAGGCTGGTGCTGCGCTTGAACGCCACGTAGCCGGGCGACTTGAGATCGCTGGGCCGCCAGCCCAAAAAACGCAGCGCACCCCACTCCAGGTAGTGCCAGCCCAGCTCCATCAAGCGCTCAATCCCCGCCGCCGCCCCCAGCAGCGGCACCATCGCCGGCATCACCGTCGTAATCTCCGTCCCGACCGTCTGCTCCGTCCCCGCGGCCAGCGTCAACTTCGGCAGCGCGCCCGCCAGAAACAGACCGCCGAAAACACCCCAACCCAACCGCCGCACCATTCTCATCCGCATAAATGTCTCTCCTACAGTTCTACAATCCTCAGTCACCGGCTTCCGGTTCCTGACGCTCGCCCGCCTCCAACCGCAAATCAGGAGGCGGCCGCGTACCGCTCTGCCAGTTCAACCAGCAGCCGCACGCCGTATCCCGTCGCGCCCTTCGGCGTCTCCGCATTGATCCGGCTGTCCGCCAGCACCATGTTGGCGATGTCAAGGTGGGCCCAGGGGTAGCCTTCAGTGAAATGCTCGATAAACTTCGCGCTGCTGCTCACGCCGGACCGCCCGGCGCTGTTCTTGACCTCGGCCATGTCGCTCTTGATCGGCTTTTCGTACTCCGCATCCATCGGGAACGGCCACAAAAGGTCCCCGCTGTGGTCGGCCGCGGCCATCAAATTCTCTTCCAGGGAGCTGTCGTTGCTGAAGAGACCGGCGCGAATATGAATTCCCAGCGCCGTACCGATCGCGCCCGTCAGCGTCGCCAGATCCACAACCGCGACCGGGTCGAAACGGGCCGCGTACGCCAGCGCGTCCGCCAGGATCAGCCGCCCCTCTGCGTCCGTGCTGATGATCTCCGCCGTCTTGCCGGTCATGCCGGTCACGATATCACCCGGCCGGAAAGCTTCGCCGTCCGGCATATTCTCCACACACGGCGCGATCCCGATCACCCGCCGCGGGACGCCAAGCCGCCCGATCGCCTCCATCGCGCCGATCACCGCCGCCGCGCCCCCCATGTCGTCCTTCATCGCCCACATGCCGCCCGTGCGCTTGAGGCTGATACCCCCCGTGTCGAACGTGATGCCCTTGCCCGCAAAGATCAGCGGCGCCTCCGAACTGCCGGCCGGCGCATGCTCCAAAATGACAAACTGGGCCGGATTCACACTGCCCTGGCTCACAGCCAGCAGAATCCCCATGCCCTCCTCTTCCATCGCAGCCTCGTCCAGCACCGTGCACTTGAGGCCGACATCGGACGCCATCGCCCGCGCTCTGGCCGCCATCTCAACCGGCGTCAGAAGATTGGCCGGCTCGTTGACGAGATCGCGCGCGCTGCACACCGCGCGGCCGATCGCCTCACCCCGAGTTACGCCGCGCGCAACGTCCTCCAGTTTGGCCGCGCTGTACTCCACTACAGAGCAACTCGTCAATCCCGAGTCGTCCTCCTTACGTCCATAGCGTTTGGGCCGGTAGCTGGCCAGAATCGTGCCCAGCGCCACCTCCTGCGCGGCCGCGGCCGCGTCGTGACCGGCAATACCGGCGCCGTGAACGATCGTCGCCATCGACCTGACGCCCTTCAACCTGGCCGCGGCCTGCGCCGCTACCGCCGCCGTCCTACGGATCTGGCCCAGCCCAAACCCTTCGCTGCTGCCCAGACCGACGATCAGCACCC
>JAPPKG010000138.1:0-3897 GCA_026914085.1 Caldilineaceae bacterium
GTGCCTAATCGAAGGTGTCTAGCCAGACCACGTCCCGCCAGTCCCATCAGATCCCGGTACGTGCCCGCCATGTGCCTGCGTTCGCATCCTCCCAACTGACGGACGCCACCGAACGGCCAGGCCTGGCCCCCGCCCTGCGTCTCGCCCAAAGACGGCATACATTTCCAGCAACCGCTGGCACTGATTCCCCGCCAGGCTGTTCCCACCCCAATTTTGGGATGCACCCGTTAAGATTCTGTTGTTTGCAGTCCAGTTCAGAACACATGTTATACTGTGCCGACTTGCTCATTTGGAAACTGAATGGGCGGAATTTTTGCTGAATTGGTATTCTACTTCGTGCCGTAGCCGGGTCGTCAAGGTGCATGAAAAGGGTGACGGCGGGCGCGGCTTGGCAAGGGAAGTCATCTGGTTTCTTTCTGCCGGCTCCTAAGAAAGGTGAGATACGAAGTTGGAGAACTCAATATGAACACGTCTGAAATCATCTTTGAAGTAACCGAAGCGGTTGAAGGTGGATACGATGCCAAGGCACTCGGTCATAGTATCTTCACCCAGGGCGAGGACTGGGAGGACCTGAAGGCTTTGGTTAAAGACGCCGTTCGCTGCCATTTCGACGAGGACACCTTGCCTGCTGTCGCAAGGCTGCACCTTGCAAGAGACGAAGTAATTGCCGTATGAGGCTCCCCAGGGAGTTGTCGGGGGCAGATCTTGCAAAGTCGCTTCGGCGGCACTTTGGTTGCCGCTTCGTTAGACAGAGAGGCAGCCACATTACTCTGGCCGGCAAAGGGTCTGACACAGAACATCAAATTACTATTCCGCGTCATAGGCAGATTCGTGTTGGAACTTTGAGTGCGATTGTTTCAAGTGTTGCAGAACAAAAGGGTACTTCCCGAGATGAAGTACGAAGTATGCTGTTCGAACGATAGTCGTGTAGCGGAAAACGGGAAGTCTAGGCTTCTGATTCCACGCAATCGTGAAACCGCAGAAAGACGCGGTTACCGGGAAGTCATCAAGACCTGTTATAGAGTAATATCGCACGAAGGTTGAAGCCCTCCTCGACAAGTCCGGCCGCACTTCTGTTGCATTCAGGAGGCCGCTGGGCGAAACGGCGGTGAGGTCGGCAAGCTGAAATGTGCCTTGCCACTGCCGCAACCAAGCTTTTCGGGAGGCCCATTGAGAAATAGATGCGAGCCATGTGTCAGGGATGGCCGACCTGCCTGGCACTTCCTGCTAGGAATAAGCCAGCCAGCGTCCCTTTGGCACTCAAGAATACAGGAAAGTGGATATAAGTGAATCCAGAAACTCGGAGGACCCAGTGAACGTAGAAATCCGCGACGAGAGATTCCGCGCAGTCGTCGGCGATGACGTCAACATCGAAGAAGTCGCCGGCGGCTTCGAATTCACCGAAGGCCCCATCTGGAACCACCTCGAAAACCACCTCATCTTCAGCGACATACCCGGCAATGTCATGCGCCGCTGGCGGCCCGACGGCAGCATCGAAACCTGGCGGCTGCCCAGCAACATGGCCAACGGCAACGCCTACGACGGCGAAGGCAGAGTCGTGACTTGCGAACACGCAACCAGCCGCGTCACGCGGACCGAGAGTGACGGTTCCGTGACGGTACTGGCAACGCACTACGGTGACAAGGAGCTCAACAGCCCCAACGATATAGTTGTCAGGAGCGACAGCTCCATCTACTTCACGGACCCGGGCTTCGGCCGCATGGAGTACTACGGCTTACCGCGTGAGCAGCAGCTCGAATTCCAGGGCGTGTACCGTCTCGATCCCGATAGCCGTGAGTTAACCCTTCTCGTCGACGACTTCGACCAGCCCAACGGCCTCTGTTTCTCACTGGACGAATCGCGACTTTTCGTCAACGACACGATGCGGGCACACATACGCGTATTCGATGTGAGCAAGTCCGGTACACTCGAAAACGGCCGCGTCTGGGCCGAGGTCACAGGCGACCGAGACGGCGTACCCGATGGGATGAAAGTCGACAGCGAAGGCAATCTCTATGTTACCGGGCCGGGCGGCATCCACGTTTTTGGCCCTGACGCCGCCTGTCTCGGCGTGGTCTACATGCCACAGGGCTGCGCAAACTTCTGTTGGGGCGGTGACGACATGAAGAGCCTCTTCGTAACGGCCGGTACCTCCCTATACCGAGTGCGAGTCCTTGTAGCAGGTAGACACGCCTTCTAGCTGAGACAAGCCTTCTGGTTGGCAGGAAGAGAGCGTAGAGGAAGGATCACAACTGTGCCTGCAAACGACGCCCTAAGACCGGCAGCCAGCACCAGTGGGTCTTCGGAATTGACGAAACGAAGCCACTGGGCTAGGTTGGAACTGGAGATCCTTAAACAAGTCAGATAGCTTTAGGAGATTCTAAGGAATGATCGCACTCGACGTATATTTCAACGCCAAAGACGGCAACGATGCCGAACTTGAAAGAATAATCGTAGACGTCTGGATGGAGGCAATGCGTCAGCAACCGGGCTTTGTCAGCGCCTCGTTGATGACACCCTTCCCGCAGGAGGATCTCGAAGCCATGGGGGCGATTCGACCCCCCTTTTCTCACGAAGTCATCTCATTCTGGGAGAGCGAAACGTTGCGGCAGGAATGGGTAGCCCGCGACATCCACCAGGAAGTTTGGCCTCAGGTGGAAGCGGCGGCAGAGGTAGTTGTGTATACAGTTTCCAATTGCGATAAGGATTGGAATCTCTGAGAACCAGGGGCGGGAACCTGCTCGAGTTGGCAACCCTCTCTCTAACTCCCGCCCCGATCCCCTTCTTCCTGGAACTGGGCATCAACGACCGCCAGAATGGCGACGTTGACGATGTCCACGACCTCGGCGCCGGTCTCTAGCACATGGATAGGCTTGCCCATCCCCACCAGAATCGGTCCGATCGCCTCAGCACCGCCCAAACGGTGCAACAGTTTGTAAGCCGTATTGGCTGAAGCCAGTTCCGGGAAGACCAACACGTTAGCATCCTCAATTGCACTGAATGGATAGTGACGGCGCATCAGGTCCGGCACCACCGCCACATCCGCCTGCATTTCTCCATCGATCTGTAGGCCGGGCTCCTGCGCCTTGACCAGTTCGGTCGCCTGCTGCACCTTATCGACCTGCGCATGGCGCGTGCTGCCGAAATTGGAGAAACTCAGCATCGCCACCCTCGGCTCGACGTCGAACTGCCTCGCTACCTCAGCCGCATTGATCGCGATCGCCGCCAGCGTTTCGGCATCAGGGTCGATATTCACCGTCGCGTCGCTGAAAAAGTAGATCCGATCGCGCACGATCATCAGGTAGACGCCGCTGAGAACGCCGCGCTCCGGCGCCGTCCCCACGATCTGCAGAGCAGGCCTTAGCACATCAGGGTAGTTGTAAGTCAATCCCGAGATGAAGGCGCCGGCGTCGCCGTTCAGCACCATCGCCGGCCCAAAGAAGTTGGACTGGCGCATCAACTCGTTTGCCCTGGCCAACGTTACACCCTTGCGCTGGCGTTCATGGTAAAAGGTGGCCGCATAGTCTCGATACTTGGGGTCTTGGTTTGGGTTGATCACCGTCGGCCGGTAATCCAGCCCAAGCTCCTCGCAGCGAATACGAATTACTTCGGGATTGCCAAGCAGGATCGGTGTGCCAATGCCCTCCGACTCGACCGCATACGCTGCCCGCACGATCTTCGGGTGCTCGCCTTCACCAAACACGACCCGTTTCGGATTCTGTCTTGCCTTGCTTTGCTGCGTACGCATGACCTGCACACCTTTGCCTATACGCAACGCCAGTTCATCCAGATAGGCGTCCAAATCGATATCGCGGCGCGCCGCGCCGGTCTCCATCGCCGCTTTCGCCACTGCCGGCGCCACCCACATCAGCACGCGGCTGTCCAGCGGCTTGGGAA
>JAPPKG010000413.1:0-3894 GCA_026914085.1 Caldilineaceae bacterium
ACTATGACCCTGGTTGGCAGAGCGTGGGCGGCACATTGAGAGGGACTTCGTACACGCACAGCGGTCTAGTGAACGGCAGGGCCTATCATTACGCAATCCGCGCCGTTGACGCCAACGGAGTAGCCGGAGAGTGGACTACGTCCCCGTACCCCTACGCCTTTGCAACCTCGACCCCGCAGACCCAAGTGCCTGAGGAGAGAACTGCCCTGGTCGCCCTCTACAATGCCACCGACGGGCCAAACTGGAGGCACAGCGACAACTGGCTGTCCAGCCAGCCGGTCTCGACTTGGTACGGCGTATTCACGGACTCGAACGGCAGTGTTGAGCGGCTTGAACTCACAACGAACGGGTTGAGCGGGGAGATTCCTGATCTGAGCGCGCTCACCAATCTGACGGTCCTGGAACTCTATAACAACAATCTGACCGGTACGTTCCCGGATCTGAGCGCGCTTACTAAACTGTCGAAGCTGGCCCTCCACGACAACCAGTTGACCGGCGAAATCCAGTCCCTCAGCACGCTCACGAATCTGACCTCGGTGTTCCTCTTCAACAACCAGTTGAGCGGTCCATTGCCGGACTTGAGCGCGCTTACGAATCTTACGAGCGTTAATCTCAACGACAACCAGTTGACCGGGCAGATTCCAAAGCTTGACGACCTCACCAACTTGCGATTTCTGTTTATCAGAGACAACAAGCTGAGCGGGGAGATTCCGGATCTGAGCGCACTCGCCAGAATTCAGACCCTTGCCCTCAGCGGCAACGAGTTGAAAGGGGAAATACCGGACCTGAGCCAACTCGCCAGTCTGCAGGTCCTGGCCCTCGGCCTCAATCAGTTGGAAGGAGAGATTCCCGACTTAAGCGCCCTTACCAACTTGGAGCGACTTTCCCTCAGTGGCAACCAGTTGGAAGGGTCGATACCAGATCTGAGCACGCTCATCAGATTGCAGGGTCTGTTCCTCAACGACAACAAGCTGACGGGGTCGATTCCCGACCTGAGCGGCCTTCCCGACCTGGCGGCCCTGAACCTCCAGGGCAATGACCTATGTCTGCCTGTCGGCACAAATCTGTCTGCACTGCATAACGACGTCGCTGTACACCTGAAAAGCATCGGACTGACCTATTGTGGAAATGAAAACCTTCCAGTTGCCCCTACCCTGCCGGAAGAGAAGGGCGCGCTGGCCGCGTTCTTCCAGGCAACCGATGGCACGAAATGGACAAACAAGGACAATTGGCTGACCGATGCGCCCATTGTTACCTGGCACGGCGTCTCTACTGACGACCAAGGCAGAGTGAATGGGCTGCGCCTGCCTGATAACAACCTTACCGGTCAGATTTCGGATCTGAGTGTCCTCACGAACCTGACGGCCCTGGACCTGCGCGGCAACAAGCTGAGCGGCCAGATCCCGGCATTGAGCACTCTAACCAGGCTGATAGAACTGGACCTCGGCTCCAACGAATTGAGCGGATCGATCCCGGCTCTGAACTCCCTTACCAATCTGACAACTCTGCACCTCGACAACAATAAGCTGAGCGGACAGATCCCAACGCTCAGCGCCCTCACCAACCTGACCAGCTTGAATCTCGGTTCAAATCAGCTGAGCGGACAGGTCCCGGCTTTGAGTTCACTTACCAACCTTACCGAACTGGATATTCGCGACAACATGTTGACCGGGCATATACCCGACCTTAGCGCACTCACCAATCTGACGACCTTGGAACTCGAGAAAAACGTACTCTCAGGGTCTCTCCCGAACATGGGCTCACTCACCAACCTGACGCATGTGGATCTCAGAGAAAACAAGCTGGACGGCCAGCTCTCTGCGTTGCAGGTCCCCACCGGCCTGATGAGCCTGTACCTTGGGTCCAATCAGTTGACCGGACAGATCCCGGATCTGAGTTCCTTCACCAGACTGTCGAGGTTGGATTTCAGCACAAACCTGCTGACCGGACCACTGCCGGACTTGAGTGCTCTCTCCGGCCTGTGGTGGCTCGATCTCAGTGACAACCAGCTGACCGGGTCAATTCAGGATCTGAATGCCTCCACCAGCTTGGTCCATCTGTACCTCGCTGCCAACCAGGTAAGTGGTGGGATTCAGGCGCTGAGTACACTCACCAACCTGAGGCACGTGGACCTCAGCGACAACCAGTTGAGTGGGGAGATCCGGGCCGTGACCGCGCTTACCTACCTGGAAAGCCTGGACCTCAGCAGCAACAAGCTTACGGGTCCGGTTCCAGATCTGAGCGGGCTGAACAGACTAACAATGCTCTCTGTGGCAGACAATCAGCTGTGTCTGCCAACAGGGGCGGACCTGGCATCGCTGCATGCAGCCGTGTCCGCGCATCTGCGCAAGCTCAATCTGCCGTCCTGTGCTGGCTACTCCGACAGGGCCGCCCTGGTAGACCTTTACAATGCAACCGCCGGCGCCAACTGGACACAGAACGCCAATTGGCTGACCGCCGAGCCGGTTGGAAACTGGCACGGCGTAACCACGGACAGTAACGGGCGTGTGACCCAACTTCGCCTTCCCGGCAACAACCTCATCGGTACGATTCCGGATCTGAGCGCGCTCACCGAACTGACGGCCCTCGACCTCGATACAAATCAACTGACCGGGTCGATTCCGAATCTGAGCGTGCTCACCAAACTGACGACCCTTGACCTCGGCTCCTGCCTTCTGTCAGGAACGATCCCGGATCTGAGTGCTCTGACCAACCTGACCAGCCTGGACCTCAGGTCGAACGACCTGACTGGAGAGATCCCGGCCCTGGGTTCGCTCACCAGTCTCACGACTTTGAATCTCAGTCACAACCAGCTGGAAGGGGCGGTCCCCGATCTCAGCCCTCTGACCAACCTGACCAGCCTGGATCTGAGCGGCAATGCTCTGTGCCTCCCGGACGGCACAGACCTGTCAACGTTGAGCACCGTCGTCGCCGATCATCTGCGCGGTCTCAATCTGTCCGCCTGCACAAGCTCCCAAGCCCCAGACGCCGCCAGCGAAAGGGCCGCCCTCGTCGCCCTCTACAACGCAACCGACGGCGCCAACTGGACCCACAACGACAACTGGCTGACCAACGAACCGCTCTCCACCTGGTACGGCGTCTCAACTGATGCTAACGGAAACGTAACGCGCCTGGATCTCGATAGAAACGAACTGAACGGTCCGATCCCGAATTTGGGCACACTCTCCAATCTGGAACGCCTGGACCTCAGTTACAACGAGCTGAACGGGACGATTCCTGATCTGAGCGCGCTCACTAACTTGGAGTATTTGAGCTTCGGTTTCAATGACCTAAGCGGGACCATGCCTGATCTGAGTACCCTCACAAACCTTTCGATTCTGTCTCTGAAGTACAACGACCTGAACGGGCAGATTCCGGATCTGAGCGCACTCACCAATTTGACAATCCTGAGTCTCGACTACAACCAGTTTTCCGGGGATTTCCCCGACCTGAGCGCCCTCACCAAACTAACGTCCTTGAGTATCGCCGCCAACCAGTTTGCCGAGCCGTTTCCCGATCTGAGCGCCCTCACCAACCTGAGAACCCTCAACCTCAGTTACAATCGGTTCCCCGGGCCCTTTCCAGACCTGAGTGCCCTTACAAACCTGACTAGCTTGGCTCTTAACAATGTCCAGTTGACCGGCGCCATCCCGGATCTGAGCGCCCTCTCCAACCTGACCGCACTTCACCTCAGCAGCAACCTGTTTACCGGGCCCTTTCCCGATCTGAGCGCACTCACCAACCTGTCAAGACTTTACCTGGGCAATAACGACCTTACCGGGCCGCTGCCAGACCTCAGCTTCCTTACGAAACTGACAACCCTTTCCATCGGAGGTACCCAACTGTGCCTGCCTGATGGAACGAGCGTGTCCCATCCTAACAGCGATGTGGAGT
>JAPPKG010000536.1:0-3894 GCA_026914085.1 Caldilineaceae bacterium
TTGGCAGCACGCTGCTGAGGAATCTGCCGCTGCTGTCGACGCTTTTTCTGGCGTTTAACCCGTTACAGCTGTGGTACAGCCAGGAGGGCGGGGCTTACGGGCTGGTAGTGATGCTGGCGTTGTTCTCGAGCTGGAGCTGGCTGCAGGCGATGTGGTACAGCGGTCCCTGGCGGTGGCTGACCTACCTTGCGATTACGTCGGTAGCCATCTATACGCAGGTGTTGACGGCGCTGATTCTGCCGGTGCACCTGGTGTGGTTTTTGCTGGCAAACCCGCTTAACCGGAAGCGCTGGAAGGGATACGGACTGACGCTGGCCGGTTTTGCGCTACCGATCCTGCCGTTGACGGCGTGGGGGCGGAGCATGCTTGCCGGGGTGATCGGTGGGGCCGAATATCAGAGTGGGGGCGCGCTGCAGAGCGCAGTAGCCGGCCTGCCGGCCACGCCTTTACCGGAGATGGCGCGCACCCTGCTTCTCGATAATGCGCAGGGCCTGCTGGAACCGATTTCGTATCTGTGGCTGATCCCGATCTTCTTTCTTGGTTTGACCGGGCTTCTGGTTGGGTATACGGAGTTTGGCGGGCGGATCGCCAACGTGGGCATGCTGGCGACGTGGCTGATTCTGCCGGTCCTGCTGCTCTACGCCATCAGTCTGTTTGCGCCGGCGATGGTGAAGCCGGCAGCCGAGATCGGTGAGAGGGCGTCCCGGTTCCAGGGTATTATCTGGATTGGGCCGGCGTTTACGATGTTCGTGGCGCTGGGGACGCAGGTGATGCGGCGCGCCTATGGGCGTGTGGGCAACTGGCTGGCGGTGGGGTTGATCGTTTTTGTGATCGTGTTCTGGGGCTATAGCTGGTGGGATCATGCCCAGCGTCCCATAAACGTTCAGATGGGTGCGGTGGAGTTCACACCGCACTCATGGCACGGTAATCCGGGGTTGTAAAATGTATCGAGATTCTGGCGGTCGGGGTTGGAATGCCCTCTCGCGCGGGCAGCAGATCGCGATCGGGGTGGTAGGGATTCTGGTTCTGGTTGCTCTATTGTCCGGGGGCAGTTCCCTGGGACGGATGGGCGATCCATTGTGGCTCGTCACGGTGGCGGTCATCATTCTGGTTGCACTGCCTGTGCACGAGATGGCGCATGCGGCGATGGCGGTCCAGTTGGGAGACCCTACGCCGCGTATGCAGGGGCGCTACACATTCAATCCGATCGCGCATATCGATCCGTTTGGCGCGCTGTTGATCTTGTTTACAGGGTTTGGATGGGCCAAGCCGGTGCAGTGGAATCCCGGCAACATTGACGTAGACGTGCGGTTGGGGACGATATTGGTGGCGGCGGCGGGCCCTGTGAGCAATTTGGTGCTGGCAGCGGTGGGGGCATTCCTAGTACCGTTCGCGGACGTCCCCATGCTGGAGCGGTTCCTGACCTTTTTTGTCTGGATCAACACATTGTTGTTTGTATTCAATCTGATACCGATTCCGCCGCTGGACGGTTCGCATATTCTGTTTGCGCTTCTGCCGGGGGATAATTTTCAGTTGCGCATGGCCCTGGGCCGTTACGGCTTCATTATTTTGCTGGCGGCGATCTATCTGGGAGGCGGATTCATCAGCGGCGTGGCGAGCCAGATCGTAAGGTGGCTTTTTGTTGCATTCGGGAGCTGAAACGGCGGAACTGCAGTGGTCAGTGGTCAGTTTGTGCGGGGAGGCTTGGCCGTTTTTTCAACTCTGGCCGCGATTTGGCATTGGCCAGAAGGGGGGGGCGCGGTGATTGTTGCCCATTTGGGTGGGCGGCGGTGATTGAGTATGATGGGGCGGCTGGAGCGGGCGAGGAAGGACGGATGCAGGGAAGCGGCGGCAGGATTTGGCGGCGCGTACGGCAGTTTGTGCGGGGCGTCACGGCTTCGGTTTCGGCTGAGGAGTTGCAACGGGCTGCCCAGTTTCTTCCGCCGGCGGGGCTGGCCCGCTTTCGGCAGATGCCGGTGGATGCCCAGAGGCACAGTTTGAATGTGCTGAGCAGTTTGCAGGGCGCGGGCTGGGATGATGCGGACCTGGCGGCGGCGGCGCTTCTCCACGACGTGGGCAAGCTGGCGGCGGCAGAGGCGGGATTGAGGTTCAATGCGTGGGTGCGGACGGCGCTGGTGCTTGTGGATGCGATTGCGCCGGGTCTGACCGGCCGGCTGGGTAAGGAGGATGTGAAGGGCGGCTGGCGCTATCTTCTACACGTCCATTTGACGCATGCGCGGATTGGCGCGCGATGGGCTGAGGCGGATGGATGCAGCCCGCTTACCTGCTGGCTGATCGCCCAACATCAGGACAAGACGGGGCAGGCGGAGACTGTGTTGGCCTCTCCAGGCGGTCCGGAGCGGCAGCGAGCGGCAGAAGAGCGTAAGCGGTTGCTAAGGGCGCTGCAATGGGCTGACAGCCAGAACTGATGCCGGCCCGCGGGATGAGAAGGGGTGCGAGACCGGACGGCCAGAGGCTGAATTCGCCGGGGCTGTTGGGGACGAGACGGCGGCGGGCGCCGGGACGCAGTTTTATAACATTCAGGACAACAACTCATGGCAGAGACGACAGCAAAAATCACGATAGTTGGGCTGGACTTGATTGGGACGAGCATCGGACTTTCGTTACGCGAAAATGCGGGCAACTATCAGGTAGTCGGGCACGACCGCGAGCCTTCACAGATGAATGAAGCGAAGCAGCTGGGCGCGATCGACTCGACGACGTGGAATCTGCATTCGGCTTGCGACGGCGCCAGCCTGGTCATCGCCACCGAGCCGCTTTCGGAGCTGCCAGAGTTTTTGCAGCAGATCCGTGAGGACGTGGCTGAAGGCGCGGTGATCCTGGGGATCGGGGCGGTGATGCAGCCGGCGCTCGAGATTGCGTCGGACAATCTGCCGGACGGCATTCACTTTGTGGCGGGCCGGCCGGTCTACGTCGACATCAGCAGCCAGCCGGAGCCGCGCAGCGAACTGTTCAAGGATTGCACCTTCTGCATTGGCGCGGCCACGCATACGGAGTCGAGCGCGCTGGAACTGGTGAGCAATCTGCTGGCGAGGTTGGGCGCGAAGCCGCTCTACATCGATCCGCTCGAACATGACGGGATTGCGGCGGCGGTGGACCAGCTACCGGAGATCCTGGCGGCCGCTCTATTTCAGGGTGCGTTTGAAGGCCCCGGTTGGAATGAGAGCCAGAAGCTGGCCGGGCGGCGTTTCGCTCTGAGTACATCATTGGACGCCAGCGCAGGGGAACTGGCGGCGTCGCTGTTTGCCAAT
Source organism: Caldilineaceae bacterium (assembly GCA_026914085.1). Classification (GTDB taxonomy): domain Bacteria; phylum Chloroflexota; class Anaerolineae; order Caldilineales; family Caldilineaceae; genus Bin5. The sequence goes on from JAPPKG010000536.1 coordinate 3,273, forward strand.
CGCGATACGATTTTACAGCGCATGGACCATCTTGCGGTTTTGTTGGACACCTGGCGCGGGCATCTGACCGCGGAGGACGCCATGCCGCTGGAGGAGGCGCTGGATGGACTGGTGGAGGGCCGTGCCAAGTGGGAAAGAGACGCGAAGCTGCGCGATTGGGACCGTCTGACGGAGCCGACCTCACGCGAGGATTACGGTAATTCGCTGGGCCAGATGTTTTTCGGCAGTCTGTTGCGGGGGCGTGCGGGCCGGCGCGACCCGGGACGCAGCGAAAAAGATCCGCGGGCGAAGCGGTAGCGTCGCGGTCTGCGAGGCCGACACGCTTTTTGGGCGTTACATACGACGCCAGAACTGCGGCATCAGGAGCTGGCGCCGTTCAGGCAAGTTCAATCCTCCTTTGACGCTGGCCCGAGGGGCTGGCAGCCCAATTGTCAGGCAACAGAATCGAGATGAGGGAGTTCGTTCTGCGGGCGAGGCAGCGCGGTCGATACGCGGCCGCGTGTGCGCGGAGTCTGGCGGGACGTGGTCTGGCGGGACGTGGTCGGGCTGGACACCTTCGATTAGGCACCTGTTACGAATATCGACACCAGGTCGGCGAGGCATGTTGTTGGGGGGGGCGTTG
>JAPPKG010000630.1:0-3892 GCA_026914085.1 Caldilineaceae bacterium
GTCCAGCGGACGAAGAGAGGCGTACCGACAGTGCCGCTGGCGAGCGTTTCGCTGACGGTCTGGCTCAACACAGTCCAATCGTACATGGGATGCTCCTGAGTTCTTGATGCAACGCGCGAAGGAGGACTGTGGATGACTGGGCTGGAAAACCTGTTAACGGGAGGGTTATGATTCGGCTTGGCGCGGGTTGAGGGCGTCGTTGAGGCCGTCGCCCAGGAAGTTAATGCCGACTGAGACGATGGCGATGGTCAGGCCGGGAACTGCGACCAGCCAAGGGCGGTAGCGCCAGCTCAACTGGTTGTCACTAATCATTGCGCCCCAACTGGCCTGGGGCGGTTGAACGCCTACGCCCAGGAAACTCAAGCCGGATTCGGCGACGATGGCGGCGCTAAAGCCGAAGGTAACGGCAACAATCAGAGGGCCGAGCGCGTTTGGGATCAGATGTCGCAGCAATATCTTGCTTTGCGTGACTCCAATTGCGCGGGCAGCCTCGATAAACTCCTTCTCGCGCAATGAGAAGATTTGTCCTCTGATCAGACGGGCGTAGCCAGGCCACTGAATCAATGAGAGTGCCCCAAAAACGACGATCAGATCGACGTAGGTCGGGGTAGAGAAAAACTCCAGGCCTGTTGTCTCGTACATCGAGTCGACCCAGTCGGCGACCGGCTTACGGAATGTAGCAGCGATCAGCGAAGCAAAGAGGAGCTGCGGGATCGACATCGTAACGTCGATGGCGCGGCCAATGAGCCAGTCGACCCAGTTGCCGGCATACGCGGCGACGGCCCCCAGAAGCATGCCCAGCAAAAGGCTAAAGACTGTTGAGATGATGGCGACGAGGCCGGCCGTACGGGCACCCCACATGATGCGGCTCAGCATGTCACGCCCCAGGTCATCGGTCCCCAGCAGATAATCGGTACTTGGACCTTCTGCGACCCGGTCAAGGTCCTGGAGCATGTAGGGGTATGGAGCCAGATACGGCCCGAAGATTGCTGTGATAAAGAGAAGCAGAAAGATGAAAAGCCCTGCCATCGACAGCCGGTTTCGTATCATACGCCGAAAGGCATCGCTCCACAGGCCGCGAGTCTTTCGTTGCTGGACTTCCAACTGAAGCGACAGATCCTCTACATTGTCAGCTTCTGTCTGAGCCATCCTTGTTCCCTCTCTGCATTTCCCGTCCGCTAAAAGGAGCCATTGGGTGGGACAGCATTCCTGCTCATGCCTCACAGTGCCTAACTTGCTCTAATCGTATACGACGCGGGGATCAAGGACGGGATAGATCAGATCCACGATCAGGTTTATGGCCATAGTCAGACCTGCGGTGAAGAGTACGACACCATTTATCATGTTGAAGTCCCGTCCGGACAGCCCTTGCTGGAAGAGCCGCCCCAGTCCGGGCAGGTTGAAGGCCAGTTCGAGGAAGACCGCGCCCCACATGAAGTCGTCCACCAATAGACCGAGAGAGGTCACAACCGGAATGAGTGCATTGCGGGCGACGTGGCGCCCCATGACAACTACTTCGTTCAAGCCTTTGGCACGTGCGGTGCGGACATAGTCATTCTGCATTACTTCCAACATGCCGCCGCGAGTCTGGCGGATCACTCCCACGAGGGAACGTGTGGAGATGATCGCGGCGGCCAAGAAATAGGAAGGATGCATAATGCCCTTCCATCCCCGTGGAACGTTCATGACGTCCAACCACAGGACCATGACGATCAGCGCCACCGGCACAAGGACATAGGTCGGAATCGACCAGAAGAACAGGCTGCCGCTAACGATAGTATAATCCACCCAGGTATTGTGAAATCGGGCCGCGATTATGCCTAATGGGATTCCGATGACCGCCATAATTACGAGCACACCGGCCGCCAACTGGCCGGAAACTGGTAGGGCGCGTTTGATACGCGGCCAGATCGGCGCGGCGTCCAGAAAGGAGTAGCCGAAATGGCCCTTGAGAAGATTCGCCATGTAGGTGCCGAACTGCTCGTGAAACGGTCTATCGAGCCCGTACTGGCTGCGCAGATCAGCCACTTCTTCCTCGTTGAGGTAGACACCCTGAGCGGCCCACTGTGAGCGAAGGATTGTGACCGGATCGATGGGGCCGAGATAACCCAGCAAGAAGACGATCATCAGCGTCGCAAAAAGCGATGGGATGATGATCAGCAGCCGCATGGAAAAGTAGCGGGTCACGTCTCAATTCCCGGTGACAAGTGGTTCGCGATTAGTTGGTCGTGTTAATCGGTCAAAGGCCGGTTCCGATTGGGAGACCGGCCTCTGACCGATTTTCCTTACAGATTAGCGCTGATTAGCGCTCTTTGCGGTAGGTTTCGGTCATGTTATGCCAGAAGCTGATGCGGCTCTGGCTATAGCCCCCGACCCACGGCTGAATTTGGTACCAGCCACGGATGTAACCAGTCGGAATCACGAGCGCAGCGTCGGTGAACTTCTCAAGCATGGCCAGCGAGCGCTCGCAGAAGTCTGCTGCGCCTGGATCCATTGAGAGAAGAGCATCGATCTCTTCGTCCCAGCCTTCCTCGGTGTAGTTCGTCCAGGACTGGTAGGAGCCGCCGCGTGTGTGGGCAATCGCTTCCAGCAGGTAGGGCGGGCGCGGGATGAAGGAGCCACCGCTGGTTACGCGTATTGAAACCAGTCCTTCACCGTCGACAAACTCGGCTTCGGCGTTCTTGATCTCGACGTCCTCGATGCCGAGGTTAACGCGCCACATTTCCTGGATGATCTGGGCAGCGCGGATGCGGGGCGGATCGCTGCCGCCGGTCAGGATGCGAATCTTGGGCACTGTTTCGCCTGTAGGCCCATACTTCGACTCGGCCAGGAATTCTGCGGCCCTTTCGGGGTTGAAGGGATAGGGCTGGAAGTTGGGGTCGTAGCACTGGTAGGCGGGCGCCATCGGGCTGCCGGCGTTGCTAGGGGCCTGCTCGCCTTCCCAAGCGATTTCGGCGACTCTATCCCACTCGATGGCAGACATCAGTGCGCGACGCAAGTTTGTGTCGTCCGCAGGTTCCTGCTCGGTGACGAAGTACATGGCCCAGAAAGCGGAGACGGGAATTTCACGGAATACATCGGGCTGGTTCTGGCGCAGGAGCACTGCGGGCGGACCAGCGAGATTCAGGGCAAGGTCGATCTCCTCGTTCTCGAACATGAGGAGCATCGTTTGGAAGTCACGAATGGTGGTGGCTTCGATGCCGTCCAAGAGGGGCGGATCACCCCACCAATTTGGATTGCGTTCGAAGCGGTAGATGGCGTCCGGTTCCGGAGACAGGTGTACAGGCTTGAAGGGGCCGCTGACGATCAGGTTGGCTGCGTTCTCACCCTGGAAGAAGCGTTCGGCCATCGCGCCCCGCCATTCTGAGGCGTCATTAAATTCGTCGGCTCGTTCCAAGAGATCGGCATACTGATCAAAGCGGGCGGGAGCCGCCTCGCGGAAACCCCACAGCTGCGGCAGGGAACTCTCGGGACGCCACAGTTCAACCTTAAGGGTCTTGTCATCCAGGGCTGTGAGGCCCCCGATTGTCTCGGTTTCACCGGCGGCGAACTCGTCAATGCCCTTGACCGCGCCCATCACGAAGTTGCGGGGCCAAGAGTTGCGGTCGGAGTGGAAGATGTAGTTCCACCAGTCGAGCGCGTCCTGGGCGGTGATGGACTTGCCGTCGGACCAAACCGCCTCTTCCTGGATATGGAAGATGTACTCGGTGAAGTCTTCGTTCACTTCCCAGTCGGTGGTAAAGAGGCCAGCCGATACGTTGCCTTCAATGTCCACCAGGAAAGGGGGATAGAAGGTGTGCCCGAAGTTACAGGGGCTGCCGTAGTCGATGCCCGGGAAGGGACCGGAGCCGCAGCCGCCTTCAAAGACGACGTTGAGGATCTGGTCTTCGGC
>JAPPKG010000450.1:0-3871 GCA_026914085.1 Caldilineaceae bacterium
TCGGCGGCGGCACGAGCAGAAAGCTGAGAAGCCAGCAGACCATCGTTGGGATTACGATCGTGCTGGTCCACATGTGAACCGACCAGGTTGACCCAACAGTTGGCAGGAGAACGGTGTAATACCCGCCGTACAGAAGCAGGGGAATCGCCGGGGCAAGCCAGCGAACCGAGTTCGGGTTGCCGGAAGGTCTTGCCCGCCATGCCAGATAGTCTAAAGACACGGCGGGGACGGCCATGCCGAAGGCGAGCCAGATCATGAGTGTGCGCTCGTAGTCCAGAATGGTTGCGCCCAGTATCGAGAGGCAGAGGACTGAGGAAACCGCACCAAGGGGCAGCCGCCAGCGGCGCAGGGTCAAGAGCAGAGGCCCTGCGAGCGCGGCAGCGGTGATGGTCGCCCCGACCAGGCCCGCCACTTTGCCTACGTCGTTGCGAAAGTAGCCGCTGCCTGTCCCAGGTGTGCCAAGAAGGACGGTGACGGGGAAGAAAAACATCATGAAGAAGGTTAAGGCAGCCAGAAGGGCTCCCAAAGAGGCGATGGCAGGCCCCAACTCGCGCCAACTCGCCAGGGCGTCCTTTCTGTTCCAGGCGGCGCGCAGCGGGCCGGTTACAGTCAAGCCAATACCGAGTCCCAGGAGGATGTGGGTCGGGCTGAAGAGCGCTTCGGCGCCTTCCTCGATTCCGAAGAGTATGTGCCATACCATGTCGCCGACGCCGCCGGCAGCGAATATGAACAGGCCGACTCCCGTCAGGCGATAGCCGTCGGGGATAGCAAGAGGCAGTGGATAACCTCGCCTACGGTTGGCAAGTACAGCGGCACCAAATGCAAGCGCCACCAGCAAGAATCCGCTGTAGAAAAAGGCATGCCAAGGTGTGAAAAATGACTCATCGACTCGCCCATGATTGTGTGCCCAGCCGTCCAGGTACAGGCCGCCGACGAATACCGCGCACAGCAGGTTGATCAGCCAGTCAAATTGCAACCCCGATACGGGCTTCGCGCGGGCGGTATTTTCCTGGGGCCTGGTCGGGGCCGAGGCGATGGAGTCTGAGAGAATTGATTCACTCATCGGCAACATTCCAATATAGTTTACGCATCTGATTTAGCTTGGTTTCAGTGTACCCGAACTGAAGAGCCAATCAAAGCGCACACGGGTTGTCGAGTTTTCCTCGAGGCAGATATTGCCTGCTTGCCAATCGCGGAAATAGCGGAGGCAGAGTTGGAGGCGTCTGCGGAGACGGGGTGCGTCGTTTCGGAAGCCGAGGCGGAGGCATTGAGGGTCCAGCACAGTCGGATTGGAATCGTGGCAACCCGTTTGTAAAATCCATCTCGACAGTGGTATTCTACGCGGTGCAGCATATTTCGTTTGACAGTTGCGGCAGGGGTTGCCTCCCGTAGGGTAAAGGCGCGTGAATGAATTCCTGATAGAGGCCAAACCGGCCGTTCAGTTGGCACTGAAGGAAGATATCGGCAGCGGAGACGCTACCACTTTGGCAACGATCCCGGCGGAGAGGCAGGCCAAAGGACGGTTTCTGGCAAAGTCGTCAGGTACGATAGCAGGGCTGGACGTAGTCGAACTGACCTATAGTCTTCTTCAGGACTGGGAAGCGAAATCGGCCAATAAGGGGACCGGTCAGCCTTTTCAGTTCTGCCCTTATGTTGAAGACGGTGAAAGGGTTACCACAGGGACTGTCGTGGCGAGCGCAAGCGGCTCCGCTCAGATCCTGCTTACGGCTGAGAGGGTGGCGTTGAACTTTGTGCAACGCATGTCAGGTATCGCGACATTGACACGGAGGTACGTTGAGGCTGTCCAGGGCACGAAGGCGGTGATCCTGGACACGCGCAAGACGGCGCCGGGATTGCGCGTGTTCGACAAGAGGGCGGTGAAGCTGGGCGGGGGCATGAATCACCGCTTCGGTCTTTTCGACATGGCGCTCGTCAAGGACAATCATATCGCGGCGGCCGGGGGTATCACGGCGGCTGTTGGGAGCATCCGGGTACAGTACGAGTGTCTGGAAATTGAGGTCGAAGTGTCGGATCTGGTCCAATTGGAAGAGGCGCTGGGGCTAGACGTAGACCGGATTCTGCTCGACAACATGACGCCAGAACAGATTGGAGAGGCAGTTGCCATCACCGCGGGTCATACCCCTTTAGAAGCGTCCGGCGGCATCGGCCTGGAGAATGTGGCGGCGGTGGCCGCGACAGGTGTGGACTACATTTCGGTGGGCGCACTCACCCACTCGGTTCCCGCGCTCGACATCAGTTTCGATTTGGAGATAGTCGTTTGACGCTCTCCAAATGAGGACAGTTGAAAGAGGCCGGCTACAGATCCAAAAAGCGAGGTAGCACCCATGACGGCGGCAACACTGACAACACCACTGGCAGAGGTCACCGATGCCAGGTCGATGTACGAGGCCCTTGCGCGCAGGCTCCACAACGTGGTCCTAGACGTAGAGTTGCGCATCAAGGCGGAAATTGCGGTGCAGATAAATCGCCTGAAGAAGGAACGCAACGCGGTGATCCTCGGTCACAACTACATGGAGGCGGCGCTGTTCCATTCGATTCCGGACTTTGTCGGCGACTCGCTGTACCTGAGCCGGATGGCGGCCCAGACCGACAAGGAGGTAATCGTTTTCTGCGGCGTGGAGTTCATGGCGGAGACGGCAAAGATTCTGAGCCCGGACAAGACGGTCCTGCTTCCGGCTGAAAAGGCGGGCTGCTCGCTGGCCGCAAGCATTACGGCGGAGGACGTGCGGCGCCTGAAGGCGCAGTTTCCCGGGGTACCGGTGGTCACATACGTGAATACATATGCCGATGTAAAAGCGGAGACGGACGTCTGCTGCACGAGCGGAAACGCGGTGGCGGTCGTCAACTCGCTGGACTCGGAACAGGTCATTTTCCTGCCTGATGAGTATCTGGCCAAGAATGTGGCGGAGGAGACAGGCAAGCAGATCATTTTCCCGCAGGCCACCGGCGTCGAAGGGGAGCGCGGCGGAGGCGAGGCGGCAGCCGTTTCGTTCGAGGCGCCGGGCCAGACTCACCGCGACCTGGATACCGGCCACCCGGTCATCCCGTTGCAGACGGAGTCGTTCGACTTGATCGGATGGCACGGCCGGTGTGAAGTGCACGACAAGTTCACCGTAGATGATATCCAGCGCGTGCGGGCCGAGTTTCCAGACGTCGCGGTTCTCTCGCATCCGGAGTGCAGCCCGGAGGTGGTTGCGGCGTCAGACTTTACGGGCAGTACGTCAGCGATGATCCGCCACGTTGAGGAGACGGACGCGCCCCGTTACCTGCTTCTGACCGAGTGCTCGATGGGGGACAATATCATAGGGGCCAATCCGGATAAGGAGATGCTGCGTCTTTGCTCTGTCCGGTGCCCGCATATGGGCCAGATTACGATGGAAGACACCCTGGCCGCGCTGGAAAAGATGCAGTATGAGATAACCGTTCCCGAGGAGGTCCTGGTCAGGGCTGCACGTTCGGTCCAGCGCATGGTGGAGATCGGCTAGCAGTCTGCGCTTTTCTTTTCTCAGACCGCTCTCAGCGGCTTTTCGAAGTCACCATAGCATTGGAGTATGCCGACGCCGGATTGCCGGTGACGCTGGTTGGGCGCGGGTAAGAGCCCCAGAATACACAGGATACATCCCAGATTTGGGGTGGGAACGGTCTGGCGGGGAATCGGCACCGGCGGTGGCTGGCGTTGTTTACGGTCTTTGGGCGAGACGCAGTGCTGGCGCCAGGTCTGGCCGTTCGGAGGCGTCCGTCAGTTGGGGCGGGTGCGAGGGCAGGCACTAGGCCGGCACGTAAGGGGACCTGCTTGGACTGGCGGGACGTGGTCGGGCTGGACACCTTCGATTAGGCACCTGTTACGAAT
>JAPPKG010000372.1:0-3853 GCA_026914085.1 Caldilineaceae bacterium
AGATGGTGGCGCAGGACTTCATGTACAGCCTGGGCATTTCGCCGACGCCGGCCGATCTGGAAGGCGGGACCAACACGATCGACACCGGTAACGCGGCCATGAAGTATGAGGGGCCGTGGTTCTTCCCGCGGTTGAACAGCCCGGAACTGCGTGAAGAGGGCAAGGAGATCGAGTTTGACGTGGTCTTGATGCCACAGATGGCGGATGAAAGCCGGCCCCACCGCGGCTGGGCAGAGGGAGTTTGCGTGCCCAAGTCCGAGCAGGTGGACGCGGCCTGGGATTTTGTCCACTACATGGGCGGCGAGGACGGCCAGAAGATCTATTCGACCATCACCGGACGGATTCCCAACACTGCGGACCTGGTCGAGAACTTCTGGGGCCCGACGATTGAGGAGCGCTTCGGCGTCTCCAACGCGGCGGCATTCAGCAATGCCTTCCTGCGTTCAGAAGTGGACGTTATCGGCGGCGTCTCGCGCGGACAGATCTGGAGCGAGGTTGCGAAGCCGGTTGGCTGGGATCCGATGCTGGCCAACAGCGCCACGGCCGCGGACGTCATGTCGGCAGTCAATGAAGGCGTGCAGGGCCTGCTCGATGCCCACTGGGCGAGGCAGGGATAGTAGAGTTTTGCCGAACAGGGGGTGGCGAGTTGCAGAGCCACCCCCTTGAGGAGCTTACATGGCCGTAACGACCGCACCCGCGGGCAGGCGCCGTGTTTCGAAACGCCAACTGCGGGACTGGATTGCAGGCTATCTTTTTGCCTCACCGTTTATCATCGGGTTCTCGGTCTTCATCGCTTTCCCGATGCTCTACTCGGTCTATCTGATCTTTGTCGAATGGGATCTTCTGAGCCCGCCAAGGTTCGTCGGTTTCGCAAATCTGGCGAAGATGTTCAGAGACCCGAAGGTCAATCTCAGCCTCTATAACAGCGCGTTTTACACGATCTTCGCTGTACCCATCCAACTGACAATTTCATTCACACTGGCGCTGGCATTGACCCAGAGAATCCGCTTCCGGGACTTTTACCGGGCCGGGTTCTATATGCCGATCATCGTGCCCCTGGTTGCGAGCGCGGTGGTCTGGCAGCGCGTGCTGCACCCGGAGTTCGGCATCCTCAACGAGGCGCTGGGCTGGTTCGGTTTTGAGCCGCGCATGTGGCTGTTTGAACCGAGTCTGACCAAACCTGCATTCATCTTCATGTCATTCTGGATGATCGGCCGCCAGATGGTGATCTTCATCGCCGGGCTGGGCAACATCCCGGACTCGTTGAAAGAGGCCGCCAGTCTGGATGGCGCCGGCGCGTTTGGCCGTCTTCGTTACGTCATTCTGCCTCTGATGACGCCCCTGATCTTCTACAACTCGGTGATTGCAATCATCAACTCGTTTCAGACTTTCGTCCCAGCGATGATCATGACCGAGGGCGGGCCCCAGGACGCAACCCTGTTTGTGGTCCTGAACATCTATCGCAACGCCTTCCAGTACTTCAACATGGGCTACGCATCGGCCCTGGCCTGGGAGCTGTTCGTGATTGTGGTTGGCTTTACCCTGGTCCAGTTCTACTTGTCTAACCGCTGGGTGTACTACGAGGAGGGGGATTGACGATGCGGTCGGACAGACAGGTGCCGGGGGCCTTGGCGACCGAATGGCAGTCGTCCACTGCCGAAATGCAGCCTGCCAGCGCCACGTTGAGCAGACGCAGCGAATCCTCCCGATCCACTTGGGAGATTGTGAGACTGGCGGCGCTGCAACTCTTTATGACCTTTCTGGTGGTCACATTCCTGGTGCCCACCTTCTGGATGATATCGTCCAGTCTCAAAGTTTCGACGGAGGTGTTCGCGCACCCGATCGTGTGGCTGCCGCAGGACCCCCATTGGAACAACTACGTCAAGGCGTTTCAACTGCTGCCGCTGACGAGATTCATCGTCAATACGCTGATTATCGTACTGTTTGCGGTGCTGGGGACAGTCGTTTCGTCGGCGCTGGTGGCGTATTCGTTTGCCCGCATCAGCTGGCCGGGGCGCAATTTCTGGTTTGGCCTGCTGCTGGCAACGATGATGCTGCCCGATGTGGTGACCCTGGTTCCCCGATTCCTGATATTCAAGAATCTGAAATGGATCGACACCTGGCTGCCGCTGATCGTTCCCTATTGGGGCGGCATCGGCGCGATATATGTCTTTCTGATGCGCCAGTTCTTTCGCGGCATCCCGATGGAACTGGAAGACGCGGCTGAAATTGACGGCGCCAACCGCATCCGGGTGCTGATACAGATACTGCTGCCATTATCCAAACCGGTCATCGCAACTGTTGCGGTGTTTGCGCTGTTGCAGCACTACAACGACTTCATGAACCCGCTGATCTACATCAACTCGATGGACAAGTGGCCGCTGGCCCTGGGCATCCGCGCCTACAATGACTCCTACGCCAAGAACTGGGAGGTCGTTTTTGCAGCCAGCACGGTGATGTTGACGCCGATGGTGGCGATATTCATCGTAGCCCAGCGGTACTTCGTTCAGGGGATCGCCATGACCGGATTTGGCGGGCGGTAACAGATCCATTCACTACGTTGCAGAAATACGAACGCCTCGCAATCTTCCGCTCCTCGTCCATTCGTCAAGATCTAACTGAATCAGGGCTCCCCATTGCCTGCCTCTACCCAGGCTGCGTAGAAGTCACCAACTGACGCATAGCGCATTCTGGGCTCGTCTCTGCACGCCTTGAGAACAATGTCATAGTAGGCGTCGCTGCCGCGAAAGGCGGAACGGTCCAGTGTGCCGTCTGACAGCAAGTTGGCTGCGGTTCGTCCCATTGTGAAGACGTTCGTTCGCGCATCGATAAGTGCGCCGCGCTCAAACTCCTCGGGCGCCATGTACCGGGACGAGCCAAACATACGGCCCATCTCATTGACAAAAGGCGATTCACGATACATGTCCAAATCGACGACATGCAGTTCGTGGCAGGCAAAGTCATAGATCAGACAGCCGTCATAGAAGTCGACCGCGATCCATCCTGCCTGAGCAAGCTCACAGTGCAGGTCGAAGATGACGTCCAGCGCTTCCATGATCTCTTTGAGGGGCAGCCTGCGGAAGCGCTGCATGGCTGAATGAGGATCTTGGCGCGCTGCACTTCCAGCGTGGAGAAGCTCGCCTTCCACCCACGAGTAGACAAGCAGCGGCCCGTGCGCCGATTCGATCACGTTGTGAAGCCGGGGTAAGGCGTTGTGAGAACAGCTGCGCCGAACGCGAACTGCGTTGTGAAGCAGGGCTACCCTTTCCGCGTGGGGCAGAAAGGGGCGGGGATCGTGAGGATCTCCGGCGGTCTTGACGAAGAAGCGCTGTTGTCCGACCTGAACGCCATAGGAGATGTTACCAGAATCCTGCACCTGTGCATCAAAGAGTGCGAAGACATCACCGATCGCATTCAGATAGACGCCAGGCGCTTGCTCTATAGCCTCTGTGTCCAGCAGTGGGTGGCTCAAGAGTGCTTTCTCCTCAATTCATTGCGTTCAATTGAAGAGCCTATCTTAGCACAACCTGGATCGAGTGGAGGAGCGGCGGGTGAATCGGGTGCATCGTGGATTTGGGGTGGGGATAGTCTGGCGGGGAATCAGTGCCAGTGGTGGCTGGAACTGTTTGGCGTCTTTGGGCGAGACGCAGTGCCGGCACCAGGCCTGGCCGTAGGGTGGAGTCCGTCAGTTGGGGCGGGTGCGAGGGCAGGCACGTAAGGGGATCTGATGGGACTTGCGGGACGTGGTCGGGCTGGACACGGTCGATTAGGCACCTGTTACAGATACCGCCACCCGGTCGATGAGGCATGGCGTGGTTTAGGGGGGGCGTTGGGGGGGGGGGGCCCCCCCCCA
>JAPPKG010000277.1:0-3846 GCA_026914085.1 Caldilineaceae bacterium
GGCTCAGGAGCCGTCCGAGCGATGTGCTGCTGCGGTCTCCCAAGGTGCCCAGGATTCCTTCCGGCATGAACAGCACGATCAGGACCAGGAGCAGGCCGAGCGCCAGCAGATGCTCGCCGAACAGACTGCCCCAGAGGAAATCCTGCAGGAAGTAGATGACGACTGCACCGAGAGGTGGGCCCCAGACCGTGCCGAGGCCCCCCAGCATCGACATCATCACCATCTCGACGGTGCGCGCTTCGACGAATACGACATCGGGATCGATAAAGGTGTTCTGCCAGGCCCAGAATCCGCCGACGATTCCAGTGAAAAAGGCAGCGATCATGAAGGCGGCGATTTTGTGGAGCGTGGTGTTGATGCCACGCATTTCGGCGCCGATTTCGTCCTCGCGGATGGCGATGAGGCTCTGTCCAAACTCGCTGCGCTGGATCCACCAGATCAGCGAAACGACCAGACCCATGACCGCCAGCATCAGATAGTAGTCGCCCAACCGGTTGAGAATTGGCGGCAGATTGAGGCCGACGCCGCCGCCGGTGATCGGGCGCAACACGCGTGCGATCTCGCGCATCGCGACCAGGGTCCCGAGCATGGCGATGGAGAAGTAAGGGCCTTTCAGACGCAGGGTCGGCAGGCCGACCAGGAGGGCGAAAAGTGCCGCGGCAACCCCGCTGGCCGGAAGAGCCTGCCAGAAGCCCCACTCCGGGGAGATCAGAAGGGGGCTGCCGGTCACGAGGATACCCATAATATAGGCGCCAATGCCAAAAAAGACGGCGTGTCCGAAGTCGACGTAACCTGTCATGCCGCCGATCAGATTCCAGTTGGAGGCCAGAGTCACAAGCACAAAGAGCTGGCTGCCGACGAAGAGGGCGACGCCGGAGACGCCAGTGTACGGGTACAGAGCCAGCAGGAGAAGAAGCAGCAGCCAGAGCGCGAGCCCGGTCCAGCCGGCAAGGAGCGAATGAACGGGGGCGAGAATTCGAAAGGGAGACTTTTTCTTCTCGCTCTCCTCGCTCCTGTTTGGGGGTGGTCCGGTTTCCATCACTCGGCCTCCGCGTCGATCGGGCGCAGACCGCCCAACAGACCTTGGGGCCGCACTACCAGGATGAGGACCAGCAGGACAAAGCTGGTGGCGACGCCGAGATTGGTGCCGATGCCTTCCACATAGGTTGCGACGAAAATCTCGGTGACACCGAGGATCATGCCTCCCATCAGTGCGCCGGGGATCCGCCCCAGGCCGCCCAGAGCCGTAATCGTGACCGCCTTCAAGGTGAAGGGCGGTCCCATGAACGGGAAGATCGCCTGTGTGGGGCTGAGCATTGCACCGGCGGCGGCGGTCAGAGCGATGCAGATGCCGGCCGTTATGGCGTAGACGTTGTTGATGTCGACGCCGACGATGCGGGCGGCCGTCTTGTTTTGGGCGGCGGCGCGGATCGATTTGCCGAGGCGGGTGCGCTGCAGGAAGAGATGCAGGCCGGCCATAATCACCAGGGCGGCGCCGAAGATGATGGTCTTGACGATTGGGAAAGTGATCCCGGCCAGCTGCACGGAGCCGTTGTAAGCTACGGCCACGTTGCGCGGGTCCGAAGTGAACAGGATTTTGAAGAGATTGGCGAGCGCGATCGAGACGCCGAAGGTGACGAGCAGGGACATCAGATGGGGGCGCTCGACGATGCGGTTGATCAGGACGATCTGGAGGAGATAGCCGAGCAGGAACATCAGGGGCAGAATCAGCACGAGGGAGGCGAAGGGGTCCATTCCGAAGAGGCGGAACAGACCCCACGCCATGTAGGCGCCGATCATGAGGAATTCACCGTGGGCGAGGTTGATTACACCCATCACGCCCCAGATCACGGAAAACCCCAGCACCATGACCGCGTAAAAGCCGCCAAGCAACAGCCCACTGACAAGAGCCTGCGAAAGTTGGTCCATAGGCAGATAAACAGAGAGCAGAGCGGCTTAGCGATCTTCCCAGGCCGGCGCCGGGTAGTTCAACTCGGCAACCGCGGCATTGGCAGGCGCCACAACCAGGATCTCGCCGTCCTGGATCTGGATTGCCCCCATCGGTTTGCCGACGTTTCTGCCCTTTTCATCGAAACTGATGGGGCCGTAGAATGTGACCACGTCGAGGCTGCGCAGCGCTGCGCGTACGGCATCGGTGTCCAGCGAGGCGGCCTGCTCGATGGCAAGGTGCAGGGCCAGTGCGGTGGCAGTCGATTCCGCGGCCTGGTAGGTGGGCGGCTCGCCCCACATATCTTCATAGCGGGCCGCGTACTCGGCGGCGGTGCCGAGGTATTCATCGGCGTAGCTCATCGACGCCTCCCACTGCGTCGGACCAATGACATATTCGGTATCGGCGCCGACCTCTTCGATCAGCTTGGGGTTGCTGGGGCCGACGGTGATCACCATGGCCTTGGGGTTGAAGTCCAGTTCCTTTGCCGCTCGAATGAATAGAACGGCGTCGTTAAAGTGACCGCCGCCCACGAAGATATCGGGATCCAACTCCTTGAACTTTGACATGATGCCGCTGACGTCGGCCACGTTCACAGGATAGGTTTCGACGCCCAACACCTCAAGGCCATACTCTGCGGCCCAGCGCTGGGCGCCATCGGCCACACTGGTGGGGAATGCGGTGTCCTCGTAGGCGATTACGACGGTCTTGGCTCCTTTCGCGGCCAGCAACTGCAAGGCGGAGCGGGTATAGTTTCCCGCCGGCGTCAAGACGGCGAACAGGTTCTGGAAGCCGCGTTCGAAGAGAGGTTCGGCGGCGCCGTTGCCCTCGATCATGATTTTGCCGTACTTTTCGGCAATCGCGCTCGTGCTTTGGGTCAGGGATGAGCTATATGGCCCAAGGAGGAAATCGACCCTGTCCTCGTTGATCAGCTTTTCCACCAGGCGTGCGGCCGTATCGGGGTCGCCCTCGTCGTCGTACATGATCAGCTCGACCCTATAGCGCTCGTCCCCGATCTTGACGCCGCCGTACTCACTGTTCACCCAATCCAGCCAGAGGCCATACCCTTGACGCGTGTCTTTGCCTTCGCGGGAGTATTTGCCGGTTTCGCTGACGGCGGCGCCGAGGTAGATGACCTTTTCAGCGTCTGTGCCGGCGGCGGCCGTATCGGGTTCGTCCACGGGCGCGGGCGGTGCAAGGGCGCAGGCCGCCAGAAGAAGCGATGCTACCAGCAGTAGCGTTAACCGCATGTGGATATGTCGCATTTTTTTGTCCTCCTTCAGTCCGCGTGACAGGTCACCGCGGAACCATCTATTGTGAAAATGATGATACTGTAAGGGATTTCTTACTGTCAACAAATTGCCGATAGCGGCAGTTTCGCAGATTCAGACGAACACCACAGTTTGGCCGGGCATTGTCAAGGACCTTTGACACTGTTTGGCATAGCGTGATCAGATGCAAGACGGGCCAACTGAATGTGCTACCTGCTTTGAGGCCGCAAGATTAACCCCTTCCCCACTTTAGCGGTTTCTAACAGGGAAAGTCTCGCTCAAATGGGCCAGTCTCGGGACATTCACTACCTGATCGCGGCCGGTTGGACAGACAGTTTTCCGAATCAGGATAAGTCCCTGAATGGAACATGGAGAATGAGTCAAGAAGCCCCAGAAAGAAGGGAAAGGAAAATGTTGAAAATTGGTAACTACTGAGCCATGTTCTGTGTGTGTACTGTGTGCGGTCTGCCTGGGGGGAATGTACCGTCAGTATTTCTGTAGTGGACTCGCGATGGTCATCACAGTGAACGTTGGGGATATATTGGAACAGCTTCGCCTGCCTTGCTTGCGCCGGCACATTTTCGGAATCTACCAGGAGGTGGGGGGAAGTTCTGGTCGCCGCGGGTC
>JAPPKG010000472.1:0-3843 GCA_026914085.1 Caldilineaceae bacterium
CGAACCCGTTCCCGCAAATCGCTGCTGGCAATATCCAATTCAGGCATATCCAGCACAATAACGCGCTCTCGCACGCCGGGCAGTTCCGCCTCCAGCTTGGCCCAGTCGATCTTTACATCGTGGCGGCGTAGAGCAACCAGCCGGCAATTGTGCACCAGCCATTCAGGCTCATGCCAGGTCGGCAGATCGCGCAAACTGTCCAACCCCATCAGAAAAAAGAGTTGCGTCTCCGACCCGGCACGCTTGCGGAGTAGCCGCAACATATCCGAGGTGTAGTGGGGACCGGGGCGTTCTGCATCAATGAGACTGATGCTGATCTCGTTGTCGCCGGCAACCGCCAGCCGGCACATCGCCAACCGGTGATGTAGCGAAGATATCGGACTGTCCGGCTTATGCGGGGGGTCTCCGGCCGGCGCCAGAACGATCCGGTCCAACCGCAACTGATGCCGGGCCTCCTCTGCCAAAATCAGATGGCCTATATGAATCGGATCGAAGGTGCCTCCGAAGACACCAATCCGTTTGCCGTTCAGACTGCCTCCTGAATTCATCCTTCCAATGCCCACCCCCCACCGGCATTGGGCGCACCGCGTGTTCTCTTGCCCAATTCCCTATGCCTCTTTGAGCTACAGGTAACTTGCGCAAGGCAGCTTGGTGCTGTCGCCATCACTCTCCTAGCGCGTTCTCGAATCCCCACACTAATTCAACCCCGCCAAACAGGACCGTATCTCCGTCGCTTACGCCCTGCTCCCGCAGAGCATCGGATATCCCCATCGCGCTCAGAATACGCTGGAACCGCAATCCGGACTCGTAGTAGTCCCAGTTCGTCATCTGTGCCACCCGCTCGATTGCAACGCCTTCCACCCGCCAAAGATCCTCTTCCAAACGGGTGATCTGAAATGAACGTTCATCTTCCACGGGAGAGAGCGTCGGTAACGCTTCCACCTCCTCCGTCGCTACCGACGCCGGCATCTTGTCCAGATGCGCTTTGACTTCGTACAGGAGTTGCTGCACGTTCTCACCGGTCACTGCACTTATTGCAAAGAAAGGGCTGCCTGTTTCGGCCAGCGCCTCTTCCAGGCGGGGCAAGACTTCCCGAGCCTGTGGCAAGTCGATCTTGTTCAGAACGATCATCTGGGGTCGCTTTGCCAGATTCGGGTTGAAGAGCATCATCTCCTGGTTGATGACCTCATAGTCACCTGCAGGATCCGGGCTCGCCCCGTCCAGTAAGTGGACGAGTACCCGACTGCGCTCCACATGACGCAGAAACTCCAAACCCAGACCAACGCCGTCGTGTGCACCCTCCAGCAGACCGGGAATATCGGCAAACACAATCTGAACATGGCTTACTTCCGCCACACCCAGATTGGGAACAACCGTTGTAAACGGGTAGTCGGCAATTTCGGGGGTGGCGGCGCTGATGACGCTTAGCAACGTCGACTTTCCCGCATTGGGCACCCCTACGATCCCTGCATCGGCAACGATCTTCAGTTCCAGCTCCAGCCAGCGCGCTTCCCCCACTTCACCATTCTCAGACAGTCGCGGTGCCCGGTTGCGCCCACTCTTGAACGCAGCGTTTCCTCTACCCCCGCGGCCTCCCCTGGCGACCAATGCCTGCTGCCCGTCCCGTACCAGGTCAGCTACCACCGTGTCAGTTTCAGCGATGCGCGCAATTGTCCCCACCGGCACCGCAATCAACAGGTCCTCTCCGGTCGCGCCTGCTTTCTTGGTGCCGCCGCCGTGCTTACCGCGTTCGGCACGGAAATGAACCTGTCTCCGAAACCGTTGTAGCGTGTTCATCCTTGGGTCGGCTACGATATAAACATTTCCGCCCCGGCCCCCGTTCCCGCCCGCGGGCCCTCCCATGGGCACAAACTTCTCGCGGCGGAAGGCGACAATACCGTTGCCTCCTGCCCCGGCCTGCACATGGATCTTGGCTCGATCAAAAAACATGACTCTGGTTGCCTTCGGGTAGCGGCCTGGAGTACAGTGCCTCCAACCGGCAGACCGCTCTGTTTCTGTTCAGATTCCTTAATTCTAGCGGAGGCGATCCTGCTTCAACAAGAAATTGCCCCGTCAAAGTCCAACGGTATAATTGTACCCCATGGCACGACGGCTGAACTCTATGATTTTGCAGAATACAACCTGCCGTCTGCACAAACCGTAGGCCGCGTGAGCAGTGCCTCCGGCTGGACGCCACCGATGACCAACGCGCAGATTCCCATTCAAATCGATGAGCGGTTTCAGGCCTGTGTGGAAGAAGCCTGGCTGACGGCTGCAGCGCGGGAGACACTGCACGCCTCTGGGCGGGTCGGGCTTTCCTTGTCGATACTGGTAGTGGACGACGACGAACTGCGGCGCTATAACCGCATCTACCGCCAGCAAGATACCCCAACCGATGTGTTGAGCTTTGCCGTCCAGGAGGGACCGTCTCTGTCTGCAGAGCTGCCAGACGCCCTGACCGCCGAACTTGAAGCCGAACTAGGCGACCTGCTGCTGGCCTTCCCTTACGCCTCTCGGCAAGCCGAGCGATACGGCCATTCACTTGCTGCAGAGCTGCAACTTCTGGTTGTCCACGGCACGCTGCACCTGCTCGGTTACGACCACGACACGCCAGCGCGGCAGGCAGAAATGTGGCGCAAACAGACCGAGATCCTCAGTTCGCTAACCGACGAGGACCTTGCGCCTCGCCTGACCACGCCGGACTGGTAGATGAAGCCCCCCGCCGGCGCCGGTAGTTTCTGGCAGAGTCTCGCCTTCGCCCTTGCCGGTTTGCGTCACGCCCTTCGCAGCCAGCGCAATCTCCGCATTCATATCGCGATCGCCGCCGCCGTCGTCATCGCCGGGATCGTCCTTCGCATCAGCCGGACAGAGTGGGCCGTAGTCGTCACCCTGATCGCGCTGGTCATCGGCCTGGAGCTACTCAACACCGCCATCGAGGCGTTGGTGGATCTGGCCTCTCCTGAACCGCACTCACTCGCTAAGGTTGCGAAAGACACGGCCGCTGGCGCCATCCTGGTCGCGGCTTTGGGCAGCGTCGCTGCCGGCCTGGTCATCTTCCTACCCCGCCTCTGGCAGATCTTTTCCTGAATTCAGTGCCCAAGATTGGAACGCCACCGCAGTCAACAAGCCGTTATTCCCCATTTTCCCTGCGGCGCTCTGGCAGCCTCAGTATCGCAGGCACGCCAACAAAAGCGATCAATCCGCTCATCAGGAATGCGCTTTCAAGCCCGAACCTGTCCGCTACACTGCCCAGCAACCACAGCGCAGGCGACCGGATTACGAAATTGGCCATAAGGAAGAGGCCGTTGGCCAAGGCCCGATTCTGTTGAAAGCTGTCCTGCACTACTGCCAACAGCACGGCAGATGGCGATAGCATCGTAAATCCAAGTGGCAACAGAAATGCGAACAGCAACCAACCTGAACTGTTCAGGAATCCCAGAAAAAGGATCGGCGAAACCAGAAAGAGAACAATAAGGATCCGTCTCCGCCCCAACCAGTCGCTGGCTGTCCCCATGGTCAGGGCGCCCAATACACCCGCCCCTTCCAAAAGCGTTAACGAAAGACCCGCAATCTCGAACTCATACCCCTTTACGTCCTGCATGAAAATCGGTAAATAGGTTGTCATCGAAATCGACATGAAGACTCGTGCTGCCATGATCCAGAGTAGAGGAGGATAGACCTTTCGCGCAGCCGGCAACATCTGCTGCAGCGAAAGCAACCTGTCCGGTGCCGGCCTCGCCGAGACCCCGCGCAGTCGCCAGAAAAGGAAAACCGACGCCATCCAGCCGAACACCGCCACCCGCCATATCCCTTCAAGCCCAAACCAGCTGACGGCTGCAATGA
>JAPPKG010000156.1:0-3829 GCA_026914085.1 Caldilineaceae bacterium
ACGAGAGTTCATGAGCGTTTACGAGAGTTTGCAAGCGTTTTCTTGTTGTCTTAACGACAGTTCATTGGAATATGCCTGACGGGCAGTGACTGTGGTCTTGCCGGAGCAGGATGTCCCGTATGCGCGTTGGACGAGAGTTCATGAGCGTTTACGAGAGTTTGCAAGCGTTTTCTTGTTGTCTTAACAACAGCTCATAGGATAAGCCTGACGGGCAGTGACGGGGTCTTGTCGGAGCAGGATGTCTCGTATGAGCGTTGGACGAGAGTTTACGAGAGATTACAAGCGTTTGGGTGATGTCTGAACTGTGATTTACGAGATTCAGGTGATGGGCTGCAGTTAGGGCCTGGCTGGCGCTGGAGGTCTCATTCCAGTGTCTGCGAGAGTTGTACGAACCTTTACATGGCGGGTCGTGTTTTGGCGGGAATATGGCGGAAAAGTCGGGTAAAAGCGGGTGAATATTTTTTTCTGGTTCTTGCTGTCGTTACGCTTTTGCATCAGTTTTTGCGTAGGTGGCGTCATTTCCCGGTTCTGACAGGCACTCCACGACTCTCAACTGCGGCAGACTCATGGCGGTCAACTGGCGGTTGGGGGGCGGGGTGTCGTTTCCGGAGGCTTAGGGTCGCGTTAAGTCGGGTCAGGGCGGGCCGTTTACCTGTTTTTGGGCTTCTTCGCATGGCTTCGCACAGGATTCCTTGTCGTCTTTGTTGTGCTATGGGCAGCTTACAGTCTTGCCACGGCCCTCTCTGGCTTTCAGATTCCCAATGCCAGCGGGAGTCATGGCTTGGTGAGAACAGTACGCTCTTATTAATGCCAATTGAAATTTCGGCGCCAAGCCATTATCTCACTGCTCTTGATGCAATTGCCCTGATTTCGGGCGGTTCAAGTCGAGGCAAGTAGTGGTAAGTAGTGATAGGTAGTGGTAAGTCGTGGGGATTTCCTTTCTTTACTTTTATGCTTGACTTCGCAGTCGTTTTCTCGTCGCCTTTGATGGCATATAGGTAGACAGCTCATGGGCAATTCATCGACTTACAGCGCCCCTCTATCACGCACAGATTTTCTTTTGGCGAGAGTCATGGCTTCTCAAAGCCAGAGCGATCGCATCAAAATTCGGACGCCATTATAGCACACGAATCGCGTCCGCAAGGGGCGCACTTACCCGAATTTGGAAGCTTCACGAGGCACTATCTAAATTCGATGCAATTGCCCTGGGCCAGGGCAGGATTGGACGTATTTCGACGTATTCTGACGGATTATGACGTACTACGACGGATTATTTCTTTTTTTTCGGTCCTTACATTCTTGATTTCGCAGATGTTTCCTCCAACCACTTCAGGCAGCCTAACAAGGTCCGTCCCAATTCACTGCAATTGCCCTGGGTTCGGGCGGGTAAAGTCGAGTCAAGTAGTGGTAGGTAGTGGTAAGTCGTGGGGATTTCTCTTTTTCTTGACTTTTTTGCTTGAGTTCGCAGTCGTTTCCTCGTCTTCTCTGATGGCATATGGGCGGACAGTTCATAGGCAGTTCATCGACTTGCAGCGGTCCTCCTTCGGCTTCAGATTTTCTTTTGGCGAGAGTCATGGCTTCATGATGATGATGCGCTCTCAGTAACGCCTATTCACATTTTGGCACCAGGCTATTATATCACTGTTTTGGATGCAATTGCCCTGCTTCGCAACTCAATTCAGGTGCAATTGGCCTGGCGGCGGGGATGCTGCCTTGCCGCGCCGCGGGAAAGTCGGATGGCGAAGCTGTCGAACCGACCATCCTCCTCGCAATGTCTATTTCTCATAAAATTCACGTGCTGGTACTTTTTTTGACTGATTGCAACCGCACGCAGGCAGACCGGGGCAGAGGGAAAGCATTGAAGAGTTCACCCAGTTGCACTTCGATGGAACTGTTATTAGATTTGCCAGACACCGTCTGGCGAATTCTATCCAACGGGTAGTTTAAGTAGAAGAGACGCATGTTCTGTAGGGTCTGACGGGAAAACCCCCGTCCAAACAGCGGGGTCAAGTCGTTCGCCAGTCTTGCAATCAACCCACTCCCGTACTCACCCCATACTCTGGCACCAGCGTCCATTTGCACTGCCGCGCGCGGTGGTCCAGTTTTCGGGGCCCACTTCAGGGCGCTTTTCTGTCTGCGTAAGAGGTTGAGAGTTGTTCGGCGCAAAATGGTCAAGCTGTGCTGCGCATGAAAGCCTTGGGGGCTGATGCGCGCATTTCATTCATCGTGGACCGGGCGTCTTGATGGTGGGTCACTGGCTTTCTCGTCTGTGTGTTGGACGAGAGTTTATGAGCGTTTACGAGTGTTTGCGTGATGTCTGAACTGCAGTTCTTGTGATTTATGTGATGGGCTGTGATGAGAGCTTGGCTGGCGCCCGGGGTCTCGTACCATTGTCGGCGCGGGTTGTGCGAGAGTTGTACGAACTCTGACATGGTGGGACGTGTTTGAACGTAATATCGCGTGATAAGTCGGGTTAAGTCGGTTTATGTCGGTCGATATTTGATTTGGCTCTTGTTGTCGTTACGCTTTTGCATCAGTTTTTGCGTGTCTGGAGCCTGTTCCCGGTTCTGGCAAGTTCTCTACGATGCACATCCACTACTCTAACAGTCGACAGACTCATGCCAGTCAGCCGGCGATGGAGGGCAGGAGATCGGGTCCGGATGGTTAGGGTCGGGTCAAGTCGGGTCAGAGCGGGCAGTTTTCCTTGTTTTGGTCTTTTGCGCATGACCTCGAGCACAGTTCCTTGGTGCCTTTGTTGGGTACTGGGCAGCTTACATTCTTGCAAGGATCCTGCTTCGCCTTCAGATTCCCAGCTAGCGGGAGTCATGACTTCATGATGACACGCTCTCAGCCATGCCTATTCATGTTCTGGCACAAGGCAATTATATCACTGATTTTGATGCATTTGCCTTGCCGAATAAGGCAGTATCACGAGGTTTGGCCTGATTCGATTCAGGTGCCCTGGCAAAGGGGATGGTGCCTACGTTGGCTAACACTGGTCGTAGTGCAGTATTCGGCAACGACCTCGCATCGTTATTCCTCAGGTACCCCCAGCTCCGGCAACCCCTGCACAATCCTTACCGTCTCCAAACTCACACTAATCACCTTCCCGATAAGCCGCACGATATACTGCGGATCATCAGCACGGTTCGGATCGTTCATAATCCCGCTGCGTTTGTCCGTCTTGACCCGGTACTGGTCAATAATCCACTCCAGCGCCGACCGGTTGCCCAGTCGGTAGTTGAAGGCTTCGGAAGGGATCCCGTCCAGCGTCAGGAAGTCGTTATAGCGCAGCTGCGTCTTGTCCTTGGAGAGCCGTATCTTCTCGACACGCCAGTCGAGCGGCATGTCTGGCGTTTCGACCTGTCTGAGCAGGTATTCTGGCTGCTTTTCGTAGTCGACATGGATGCGGGCTAACCGAGAGCCCGCCACTGCAAACGCGCGGAAGTCCGAGGCGAAGAGGATTCGGGGCAGCTCGCGCTTGAGGTTGGCCTGGTAGCGCTCGCGGTAGCCGGGGTGGTGTAGGAGGCCGTAGACATAGTGGAAGATGTCCCACTTGGTGATCGCGTCGTCGCCGTAGTGGGCGTGGAACTGCGCCAGTGCCCAATCTGTGACGTTCTCGCGGCGGTTGCTGCCGTCCTCGTCGTAGGTGTAGAAGGGGAAGCATTGAAAAGCATCACTAGCCGCGATTGTGTGCAATTCGGGAATCAGATTTGTCATTAGAGTACTGAATCCAGCACGGAAGCCGTGGTCGCTGACGAGTATTACACGATTTGTAACTACTAAGCCTGAATGGTGTCAGGGATGAATGGTTGGTCAAGGAAGGCGT
>JAPPKG010000307.1:0-31966 GCA_026914085.1 Caldilineaceae bacterium
ACCCATGCCGACGACAGCAACGCGTACCTTTTTCATGTAGTTTCCTGTTGTCCACTGTCCAGGGTCAGGCTGAACGCAGCCTGTCCCTGCCTATGCATGTCCATCGCCGCCGTTTGGCGATTACCGTTCGACCGTCAAAGCGTAGTGCCCTTCAATATAAGGGTAACGCTCGTCAACCCCTTCCGCCAACTCAATTCCCAGGCCGGGGTTGTCCGGCAGATGCAGATGACCGCCGTTCATTGCCGGCGGCTCTGCGGCAATATCCCATTGCAGCGGCCCTTGAATCTGGCAGACCTCCAGAATCTCCAGATTGGGCAGGGCTGCAACCGCGTGCGCGTGCACCATCGCCATCAATCCATTGTGCCAGGAATGGGGATAAAGTTTGAGGCCGTGATGCGCCGCCAGCTCCGCGATGCGCACCAGTTCGGTCAACCCGCAAACACCCGCGTCAGGCTGCACGATATCATAGGCCCGCTTTTCAATATACGGGCGAAACTGCTCCAGAGTCGTGAAGCTCTCGCCGCCGGTTACAGGCATTTCCACTGCCGCGGCGAGTGCGGCATAGCCGTCGATTTCGCTCCAGGGTATCGGCTCCTCCAGCCAGGCGAACTCCAATCGGTCCAGTTCCCTGGCAATGGGCAGCGCCTCCTCCAGCGTAAGCCGGCAGTTACCGTCCAGCGCCAGCTTCATTCGTCCCGCCACCGCCTGATGCAGCTCTCGCACCAAACCGAGAAAGCGGTCAACGGTCACGCCGTCCCACTCCCAGTCCGTGCCGATGCGGAACTTCATCACCGGGAATCCCTGTTCTACGTATCCCAGTGCCTCCTCGATCAACTGTTCGGGCCGGTCCCGCCAGTCATAGCGGCATCCGCTCGAGGCATACATCGGTACTGACGAAGCCGGGCTGTCACCCAGCAGCTCGCTGACCCGCTTGCCCGCCGCTTTCCCTCGCAGATCCCACAGCGCGCAGTCGATCCCGGCCACGGCGGCGTCATGGGCGCGGTTCCTGCCATTCGGATGCGGCGGCGTGGCACTGTCTGTCGGGTCCTTGCCGATGAGCGTCGGCGCCAGCCAGTCGACCCATTCTGCGATACGCGGCGGCACGCCGTAGGCGCTCGCTTCCCCGATTCCGACCAGCCCCTCATCGGTATGAACCCGGACGACCGCGCAATCAGCCTTTACCGTGCGATAGCTGGCAGTGATCCATTGCCGTTCTGGTTCGTGCATGCGCGAGAGACATACAGTGTCTAGAGCTGAAATCTTCATTTAGTTCCCCTTCACCAGGGCTGCCTGTACGAAGGCTCGTTGACGTATCGAGCCGTCGTTATATCCAGTTCAATCCGCGTCGCCGGTGGGAGCTCGACCTGCAGGTAGACGTCGTCGACTTCCTCCTCCATGGTCGACTGCTCGACTTCAGGCGACTGGTATGCTGGCGGTCGGCCCGGGTAACTGCTTGTCCTCTTCGTATAGCGGACTACCTCGAAACGGTGTTCGCCGAAGCTGCCCGCCTGCAATATCACCATACGCGACTCGTACGGGTTCAGGTTGACCAGTTCCACCACCGTGCGCTCCGCCTCCAGCCTCGTTACGAGCGCGGCCGTGTCAGGAGGCAGGCCCGGCCGCTTGAGGACTGCGTCGTAGTACCGCAGCCGGCAGTGGAGTAGCCCGCCGTTATAGATGATCTGGGGCGCGCCCAGTGTTAGCTGAACCAGAGCCTCTGTGATCACGGGGTTGAGCTGTTGCCAGTGGTGGATGTGCACCAGCGTCAGGTCCTCCACGTCTTCTCGAATCAACGCCAGTCGACGGCAGACCTGCCCGTAGGTGGCGGCCAGCATCTGCTCGGGATAGTCAGGGTTGTCTCCTGCCAGGAACCGCAGCCACGGCTGTTCGTGGCCGTTGTCCTCCTTATTGCGGAAACCCTGAACGCGGCGCCAGTCGTACTTCTCCACCCGTCGCAGCGCCTCGATTCGCTCCCAGTCGGCGGGATCCATCGTCATATTCCACACTGCCGTGGGGTAGACCGGCGACATCGGCTGATAGTCGAACCAGCCCTCGTCATTGTGCCGGTAAGGGACGACAAAGATCCCTTCCTCTTCGCCGTCCAACTGGTCCACCCAATGGCTTCGCAGGCTCATCTCTTCGCCGCGGGGACTGCGCAACTCGCCCAAATCCCAGATGGCGTCGTACTGGTCGTTGGCCAGCTGCAGGTATCCCTTGTCACCGGTGAGCAGAAAGGCGTTGCCGCCGCTGACGGTCGCGGCCATGCCAATATTGTAGTAACCGTGGGGCCAGCTCCAGCCGTACAGACCGCCGTACCAGCGTCCATCCATGTACTCGCCGACCTCTCCGGACAGCCCCACGTTGTCCGGCAGCAGGCCGTCCGGTTTTGGCCGGTCAACCCGTCCGGACTGCTCTGCGGAGGAAGAGCTGCTCGCGGCCCGCTCCCCCCAGGCGTCAAAATACTCGACGATCCAGCGCCGGTAATTTTCGTCGCCGGTGAGCAAGAAGGCATTCGCAATCAGACTCGTGACCATCAGATTCCCGGCAACGTCCCCCTTGCCCATACGCTCCTGCATCGCCTCTCCCATGCGACGCGCCAGTGCCGGGTCCTGCAGATCGTCGTATTCGCCAACGCCTTCAATGTCGGTGAAAGGGAGGCCATACGTGCGCATGGACGCGCTCCAACCGTAGCTCGGCTCAGGGCTGTCCGTGAAGCCCCAGCGCGGCCCCCCGCTGCCGTTGTGCGGCGCCCTGATCAGCTTGCGCTCAGGATCGTAGTTGGGCGCTTCGGGGTTCTCGTTCAGGTACAGGCCGGCAAACCGTACTGCGCGCTCGCGATTGCGCTCATTGCTCGGGTCGGCCAGACAGAGAAAGTAGAAGTAGATGTAGCTCTCGCTCTGGTGGAACTGATCATAGCCCCGTTCATACTCGTCCATCACCGGCCCGAGCTCTTCCAGCTGTCTCGTGATGGCGTCCCACTGGCGCTGCCCCTGCGTGAGCAGGTGATCGCCGCCCCCGAGCAGATAGTAGAGGGGCCAGTTGTAGGAGCTCTCGTAAAAATCATCGGCGCCGTCGCGTGAGTCGCTCCACTTGTCGGCCCATATCAGCGTCCCGTCGGGCCTTGTGTACTTCTCCAAGAAGGGTTCTACGGACCGGTCCATCAGATCAAAAAGCGCCCGCTCCATCACGGCCCAGGTGGGCGGTGCATCAAGAGGGACGCTGGCAGTGAGTGTAAGCACGAGGCTCACCTCTCTTGTGTGTGGAATTGTGTGTATTCGGTTGCCGCCGGCACGAACTGAACTGTCTACGGGTAAGCGTTCGCCGCTGCGCCAAGGCCCTGCGGGAGGCCGGCGCAGCGGCACAACGCTATCAGCGCATCTGCAATACCTTCAGCTGTGTTGCGCTTGCCTTTACCGTGGGTTCTTGGCCCGCCACTCCTGCAGCTGGCGGTTCACTTCATTGATGATGGTCTGGGCGCCGGCCTCATTCAGCTTCTCGATGGCCTCGGGCGCGCCATCCTCATATGCGACCCAACCGTACTGGATCGGTAACACAAACTCGTTATAGACGGCCGACGTCTGGGCAATCTCCGTCTTGATCGGTTCGCGGTCCACCACGAAGCCCAACGCTTCCGACGGGAAGGCCGTGTCGTTCATCTCCTTGGTTGCTTCCCACGCCCCGACCTGCTTGGCGTCCCGATAGTAGGCGTTGAACTGATTGCCGAACATCCAGTCTGTGTTCGGATTATATGTGCTGGTGTTGCCGTCCACACCATCTGGGAATCGCATGACCTGATTGGCCTCATCTTCCCAGACCCAATGCACGCCCTCAATGCCGCGCGAAAGCA
Source organism: Caldilineaceae bacterium (assembly GCA_026914085.1). GTDB lineage: Bacteria > Chloroflexota > Anaerolineae > Caldilineales > Caldilineaceae > Bin5. The sequence goes on from JAPPKG010000307.1 coordinate 3,848, forward strand.
GGTTATAGATATAGGCATTGGTGTTGAACTCCTCCAACACCTCCATTGCCTTACCCGGATTCTTGGAAGTGGAGCAAATGGCGTTCATCGTTGCCGTAGCACCGGCAGTGTCCAGAATCAGTGGGACTGTCAAGCTCTTGCTCAGGAACTCGAAGCCGTAGGCGTTCTGCGCCTCAACGTCGTTCCCCGGCTTTTCTACATGATAGCCCATAGCATACTGACCGGCACGGAAAGCGGATCGGGCCTCGTCATTGGGCAGCGGCTCAAGCGGCATATAGCCTTCATCCACCCAGCGCTTGGTCGATTCGGCCGCCATCTGAAATTCGACCGTTTCCACCATATTGACGGCGGTCAGCGTCTCGTCGTCAGCCTTCATGCCCAGAAAGCCAATGCCGTCATCCAAGGGATCGAAGCCGTAGTACTGGGAGAGAAAGAGTCCCCGTCCCGGCGCCGCAACGAACACGGGCGTGATGCCCTCGCCGTCACGCACGTCGGCCAGCCAGGGTTCCATATCTTCCCACTTCGTTACGGAATCCAGATCGAGGCCGTACTTCTCGGCCAGATCCTTGCGCGGATGGACGCCCCAGGGCTTGGGAAAGATCTGCTGATTGATGACGCCATAGATGACGCCATTGACGCGCGCAGCGTCCCAGGTCGTCGGTGGCATGCTGCCCCACAGGCCAGGCGCGTGATTGAGCAGAAGATCGTCCAATGGCGCCAGGACGCCGTTGGCAACATTGTTGGCGTAACTGTTGATCCAGGGCGCCGTGAAAATGATATCGCACTCTTCGCCGGCAGACAGGCGCAACTGCATCTTGTCGTTGAACGCGCCGAAGTCGATTGGTTCCAGGGTAAGGTTTACGCCGATCTTCTCGTGGAGGATTTCATTCATCGCATCCTCCACCATCTGCAGGTCCGCCGGAATACCGCGGCTTCCGTAGGAGTAAGTAATATTAACCAGTCCTTCGGCTGGCGCAGGCGCGGCCTGTTGGCCTTCGTCTGCCGATGTAGCCGCCGGCGCGGGCGCCGGGCAGGCCGTAAGGACCAGTGAGGCGACCAGCAAAACGCTGAGCATAGCCAAAATACGGTGTCGTGTCATCTGTGTCTTCTCCTCTTGGGTGAACAGAGCGTTGAAATTCCTATGCTAGAAAGTGGGTATTGCCGGACGGCGAGAATTCCATTCCGTCGTCGTATGTCTCTAAAGTTAAATCCTCCGCATTCACAGTGGGAGCTTGGACTCCTCGAACGGCACTATCCTTTCAGCCCACCGATTGTAATCCCGCGGACGAAGTATTTCTGCAGCAGTAAGAACGTAAATAGCGCCGGTCCGAAAGCCAAAACGGCCATCGCCATGCGCGCCGATAGCGTCGGAATCGGCATTCCCGTCGTTTGCGGATTGGCCGCCATGATATTGATGTTGGCCATCAGCACGTAGAGCAGAAACTGGAGCGGATACATCGAGCTGTCGTCGATAAACAACAGCGCCAGAAACCAGTCGTTCCAGTACCTAAGCACAAAAAAGAGGCCGATCGTTGCCAGCACCGGCTTGGAGAGCGGCACCACAATCTGGAAGAAAATTCGCCACTCGCCGGCGCCGTCTATCCTGGCCGCGTCCAGCAACTCCGTCGGCAGCTGGGCAAATGAGGTCCGTATAATCAGTACATACCAGGCCGTCACCATATATGGCAGTATCAGAACAAAAATATTGTCCTTCAAGCCCAGGTAACGGGTAACCAATATGTAGAAGGGAACCATGCCGCCGTTGAAGAGCAAAGTGAAAAACACGTAGAACGACAGCGGCCCGCGCAGCCGGAAATCTTTTCTCGCCAGCGGCCATGCAAGCAGAGAGCAGACCAGCAGCCCGGCTACAGTCCCGACCGTCGTTACGAAAGCCGTCACCCCGTACGCCCGCAATATCTGTCTTGGTTCCTGCAGTATGTATTCGTACGCGAAGGTCGTAAAACCGACCGGCAGAAGTTGGTAGCCCTCTTTCGCTAGTCGCAGTTCGTCAGAAAGCGATATGCTAACGACAAGTATGAGCGGAATCAGACAGGTCAAGCCGACCAGCGTCAGCACTGTGTGGACTGCGAACCGGCCCAAATACGCTTGTGCACGGTAGCGGTTGAGCGGTGTTGACTGGCGGGAGGTCGTTACGGACATGGAGGCGGCCTAATACAGTGCGTAGTCTTCGTTGACTCGTCGTACCACCCAGTTGGCCCCCACGACCAGCAGGAATCCGACAAACGACTGGTAAAAGCCGGCTGCCGCGGCCATGCTGATCTCACCCAGCTCGACCAGTGAACGGTATACAAATGTGTCGATGACGTCGGTCGTGGAATAGAGCAGCGGATTATCTCGGGGCAAAAAGAAGAACAGACCGAAGTCGGCATGAAAAATGCGGCCAATTGCCAGCAGCGTGAGAATGATGATCATCGGGTACAGCATCGGCAAGGTGATGAAACGGATCTGTTGCATCTTGCCCGCACCGTCGATTTTGGCCGCTTCGAACAACTCCGGGGAAATGCCGAGAATCCCAGCCAGGTAGATGATACTGCTGAAACCGATTCCATTCCACAAATTGGCGAGCACCAGGATGACCGGCCAGTATTCCGGTGACCGGTACCAGGCAATCCGATCCAGTTGGAGTGCATCTACCCACTGGTTGATCAGCCCGGTCTGGCCATTGAGGAATGCAAAGACGAAATAGCTGACGATTACCCATGATATGAAGTAAGGGAAGAACAGCATCGTCTGATAATACTTGCTCATGCGGCTGCGATAAGCTTCATTCATCAGTATCGCAATCGTCAACGCACAGACTGTAGTTGTGCTGATGAAGAGAAGATTCATCAGCAGTGTATTGCGCGTGATTCGAAAGGCTGCATCCGTGCCGAATAGAAATTCGAAATTCCGGAATCCGACCCATTCGCTGCCCAGGATACCCAGATTGAAACGGTAGTCCTTGAAGGCGATGATGATGCCTAGCATAGGCAGGTAGGCGAAGATGAATAGCAGTACGATTCCGGGAAGCGACATCGAGAGCAACGAAAGATTCGTTTTGAACTCCCGCTGGTTGCCAAAGAGCCGGTGCAAGAAGGGCTCACTCAGTGACGCCGGTTGTTCAGAACCGTGCGGGTCTGGCGACGGCGAGGCCTGCCTGTCCAACTGCTTCTCGTTGATCACTTGAGAGTTTCCTGGTGACGCAGGGGAATACAGTCTGTCCGGCCATCTTGAATGGCCGCAGCAAAAGCATATTCTATCTTGCTGCCTGAGCTGGTCAAAGGGCCCGCGTCCCCATTGCCTCAACACGCTTGGGACGCCTGACCGGAGGAACCGGTGATAGGCTACACGACGCCCAATTCTTTGTCAAATTTTTCACCACTCTCAGAAATAGGGCATCTAACATTGATACATTATAATGGTCCCGCGGTACCCCCTTGACGCAGTACATGACAAGTGCTGGTGAGGATCTTCGATGTCAGTTCAGACTGGCGAGTGCACCGCTGTGCCAGAATCAAATGCAAACCTTAAGCCTCCGGTGGCGACGGTGCAGACCGTCACCCATCGCAATCACGGCGACGAACGAGTCGACCAATACTACTGGTTACGGGAGCGCGACAACCCGGCCGTTCTGGCCTATCTTGAAGCCGAAAACAGTTATACGGAAGCGATGCTGGCCCACACTGAGGCTCTGCAGCAAACCCTCTACGACGAAATGAAGAGTCGTATCAAGGAGACCGATGAATCGGTGCCCGTTGCCCACGGCGGCTACTTCTACTACCACCGCGAAGAAGAGGGCAAGCAGTATCGCATCTACTGTCGCAAAAAGGGCAGTCTGGACGCCGATGAACAGGTGTTGATAGACCTGAACCTCGAGGCAGAAGGGCGCGACTACCTGCGCATGGGAAGTTTCTCCGTCAGTCCCGACCATTCACTCCTGGCTTTTGCCCTCGATACCGACGGGTCGGAAACTTACACGCTGCAGGTCAAAGACCTGACAACCGGCGACCTGCTGCCTGACCGGATTGAAAACACGTACTACGGGCTCGAATGGGGCAACGACAATCGTACCCTTTACTACACCACGCTCGATCCCGCTCTTCGGCCTCACAAACTGCACCGCCACCGCCTGGGCGACCCCGTTTCCAATGACGAGGTCGTCTATCATGAGGAGGACGAGCGCTTCTTTCTGCGCCTCTATAAGGCCAAGAGCGAGCGCCACATCTTCTTCGCCCTCGGCAGTGCCGTAACCTCCGAAGTATATGCCATCGACGCTGAGGATCCTGGAGGTCAGCCCTTCCTGATTCAGCCGCGTGTCCAGGATATGGAGTACTTCGTCACGCACCATTACAGACCGACCGGTGAGGAACGCTTCCTAATTCTTACAAACTGGGAGGCGGAGAATTTTCGCGTGATGTCGGCGCCGGTCGACGCGCCCGCCAAAGAAAACTGGCAGGAGCTGATTCCTCATTCCGCCGAGGTCATGCTGGACCATATCGAACCGTTTCAGGATTTCCTGGTTGTCTGGGAGCGGGAGAACGGCCTTACCCATATCCGGATTCAGGACCTGCAAACCGGGGCCTTTTTCAGAGGCGAAGAATCTTCATCCCACCGTGTCGAACAGTTGGAGCCTGTCTATACAGTCTCCCGCGGCCAGAATCCTGATTTCAACAGTCAGGTCTTGCGCTATCGCTACACGTCTCTTGTCTCCCCGCCGACAGTTTTCGACTATGAAATGGCAAATCGTAACCGTACGCTGCGCAAACAGGACGAAGTGAACGGCTATGATCCCGCGGCCTACACGACCGAGCGCATCTGGGCGTACGCGTCCGACGGCGTCCAAGTGCCGGTTTCGCTTGTCTACCCCGCTGAACTGAACAGGGACGGCCAGAACCCCTGCTTACTGATCGGCTATGGCTCCTATGGCATGAGCTACGATCCCTTCTTCAGCAGCAACCTTGTGAGTCTGCTGCAACGGGGCTTCGTAGTCGCCTACGCTCATATTCGCGGCGGCGGTGAGATGGGAAGACAGTGGAAAGAAGACGGCAAATATCTCAAAAAGAAGAACACCTTCACCGATTTCATTGCCTGTGCGGAGGCGATCATCGATTGCGGCTACACATCACCAAGGCGCCTGGCGATAAGCGGTCGCAGTGCCGGCGGCCTGCTGATGGGGGCGGTAACCAACGAACGGCCGGATCTGTTCGCAGGCGTCGTCGCCGGTGTTCCCTTTGTCGACGTCGTTAACACTATGCTCGACGCCAACATCCCCTTAACGGTCATCGAATGGGAGGAATGGGGCAACCCGGCCGATCCGGAGTACTACCACTACATGAAGAGCTATTCACCCTATGACAACGTCGAGGCCAAGGACTACCCGGCCATTCTGGCCACCGCGGGCCTCAACGATCCGAGAGTGCAATATTGGGAGCCAGCCAAGTGGGTGGCCAAACTGCGGGCGTGCAAGACCGACGATAACCCGCTACTACTCAAAACCGAGATGGGGGCCGGTCATTTCAGCAAGTCCGGTCGCTACGACTACCTGGAGGAGGTTGCCTTGGAGTATGCGTTCATTTTGGACACCACTGATTCTGTCCCTTTCAATGACGGGAGCGGTGGACGATGATTAGGTTGATCGATAGAGAGTTCGTGCGAATACGATCCTATGCGTTCCCTTCGACTTCCCTGCCGCAGTTGTCGAAGTCGCTGCCGCAGAATCTGCGCCGAGAAATGACGAGTCTGGAAGTGGACGGGGATGATCTGGTGACCATTCGCTACCATCTGCGAAGCCGGGTCGCCTGTATCCAAACACGCGACGGAGTCGTTTCCTGGCAAGTCAGCGAGCCCTGTAAACTGCAGATCAGTTACCGCAAGGGTTCTCCTCAGTCTTACGAGGACGCTGAGCCCGCCGAACAGGCAGCCAGGATATCAACGTGGGACTCCCTTTCCCCTGCAAGAACAGACGCAATAGAGTCGACGGGCTCCCTGACCGGAGAAGGACAGGAGGAGCACAGTCTGAGCCAAAGTATCGTCGCCCAACCTGTACTCGAAGAGGAACTCGATTCGTCTCTCGGCGTTCACAACGGCGAACTTTCTCACCTGCACCTTCGAAATGGCAGAAATGGCTCCATTGCCGACCTCCACCCCCATGGGAATGACGGGAACGGCGCAGGTGGTCAGATGCACGACGGATATGTCCGTCTCGAACTGCTGGAAGGTGAGTCCAAGACGGCGCATACCGTCTTGAGTTCCGATTCCTACAGTCTCGCCAGCCTCGGACGTTTCTGTCTGCTGGCGGAAACACTGGCAGGATGGATGAAGGCGACAACGGGCGTGGTCAGTAGCTAGACAGAGCAGCGAAATACATACCACTAACCCATATCCATTGCAGCTTGAGGACCGAAATGACTCGGATTGCCATGTGGTGTGCGCCGCGCACCATCTCAACGGCACTCATGCGCGCCTGGGAAAATCGCCCGGACACGACAGTGATCGACGAGCCGTTTTATGCTCATTACCTGCACGTCACCGGTATCGACCATCCAGCGAGTGAAGAAATCATCGCCAGCTATGAGACCGACTGGCGCATCGTTGCTCGCACGCTGACCGAAGACCATCTGCCCGAAGGCGCGGCGATCTGGTACCAGAAGCATATGGCCCATCACATGTTGGACCATATCGAGCTGGACTGGCTGGACAAGCTGACCAACTGCTTTCTGATCCGGTCGCCGGTTGAGGTCATCACCTCTTATATCAAGGTGCGGGCCCAGCCCACGCTCTTGGATCTCGGTTTCCCGCAACTGCTGCGGCTGTTTGAGGCCGTCCGCCGCAACTCAGGCTCGATTCCTCCGGTCATAGACAGTCAGGACGTGTTGGAGGACCCCAGCGGCACTCTCAAGCTGTTATGTAAAGCAGTGTCAGTGCCCTTCTCCGAGCGGATGCTCTCCTGGCCGCCGGGCCGCCGCGGCAGCGACGGCGTCTGGGCGCCCTATTGGTACGCAGCCGTGGAAAGATCAACCGGCTTCGCTCCCTACCGTCCCAAGAACGAAGCCGTACCCCCGCAACTACAGGACCTTCTCGCCGAGGCACAGGAAGCCTACCAGGAACTTTACCGTTTCCGCCTTACGACGAGGGATCGCAGTCAGTGAACAGTGGCGGGGTTGGACGCGCAGTCCGTTGACCTTTGGAGTACTGAAAAATGCTGCAGAGATTCTACGAAGCCAATCGCCATCTTCTGGTCAACATTAACGGGCAGCTCGTTCATAGGGACGAGGCGGGAGTCAGCCCTTTCGACTCCTCCGTGCAAAATGGCGATGCTGTCTGGGAAGGTCTGCGACTCTACGACGGGCGTATCTTCAAACTGGAGGAGCATCTGGCCCGGCTCCAGGACGGCGCAAAGGCCCTTGCATACGAAGGCGTTCCCCCAAATGAGGAGATCGTGAATCAGGTGCGGCTAACGCTTAAGGCCAACGAAATGCAGGACAATGTCCACGTTCGCCTTACTCTTACGCGCGGCGTCAAGTACACAAGCGGCATGGATCCCCGCATCAATACGAGCGGCACAACGCTGATCGTCCTGGCCGAACACAAACCGCCGGTCTACGACCGCGGCGGCATCCGCCTGATCACCTCCGGCATCCGTCGCATTCCCCCGGACTGTCTGGACCAGAACATCCACTCCTGCAATATGCTCAACTCAATACTGGCCAAGATCCAGGCCAACACCGCCGGCGTCGACGATGCGGTGATGCTGGATACGAACGGTTTTGTCGCCGAAACCAATGCCACCCATCTCTTCCTGGTCAAACGCGGTATCGTTGCGACCTCCCACACCCACTCCTGCCCCGAAGGAATCACCCGCGCCACTGTGCTGGACCTGTGCCGGACACATCGAATTCTCGCAGAAGTGCGCGATATCTCCCTGCCCGAGCTATATCGGGCCGATGAGCTGTTCTGTACCGGCACGATGGGCGAATTAACACCTGTGACCGAGTTGGACGGACGCACAATTGGTATAGGAGAAGGCGGGCCAGTCACCCAACGACTGAGTCAACTCTACGCCGAACTGACCCGTAGCTCAGGCTTTCCCATTCTGGTCGACTGAAATACAAGCAGTGTCACGCCAGGCTGCCCCGACTCAGATTCCGAGCGGCCAGGGTCTGGTGGTGCACGAAGTCTGAAGCCGCGCCCAACGAGACTTCGGTGACGGTTTCAGAAACTCCGCGCAAGAACTGTGCTCGTCTCCTGAGAGCAGCTCTGCTGGCAGTCCGCCGGAGGAAGCCAGTGTTGTGTCAGGCCAGGCCTCCAACTCCTCGAAGGCAACAGGGCACGGTTTCCTTGCCCCTTTTGACTGCTCTCACAGTAGAAATGTATACTCGGAGAGGCAGTGAAACGGCGAATACGCGTCTTGGCTGCTAAGCCATCTGACAGACTGTCCTCTCTGAGTCAAACAAAAACCACATGCAGACGACCTTAGACTCAAAGGCGCCTGGAGCCATCACCACAGGAGGCTGGCTTCAGACTCTGGCGGTTATTTCATACATAGCTATACTAACGGCGCTCTTGATTGGCCCCCTCTGGCATCCGCAAGGAATCCCAGGGGGCAACTCCGACCTGAGAATCCACATTCTGCGCGCGGCTGCTGTAGAGCAATCCTTTGAACAAGGCGTGATATGGCCGCGTTGGGTCCCTGATGTTTACCGGGGTCTGGGCGCCCCCGTCTTTCACCACTACAGTCCAGGTCTGTATTGGCTTGTAGCAGCAGTCCACTGGGCAGGTATCCGTCTGGACACTGCCTTTCGGATAGTGATCACCTGCGCGTTTTTTCTTTCAGGAATGGGGACTTACGGCTGGCTCAGAAAGATATTCAGCCAGCCTTCAGCCCTTGCAGGCACCGCCCTGTTCCTCGCTCAACCCCATTTCATCTTCGCCGAGTACTACTACCTGGGTGATTACCCTCAGATGTTGGCCCTCCTGCTGCTGCCGGTCTGTCTGTGGGCAGTAACGGCCCTCCATTTCCGGCCAACTCCATGGTACTGGCTGTTTGCCGTGGTCGCACTCTCGGCCTTGGTGCTCAGCCACAACTTGACTGCGATCATGGGAGCGGTCATTCTGTTGCTAAACTGGCTTTTTCTTGCCCTGGTTTACCGGCGCGTTGAAGGGCTGGTACGTTGTGCTCTGGCCGCGCTCGTCGCGGCTTCCGTTACAGCTGCCTTCTGGCTGCCTGCCCTCGTCGACCTGCCTTTTGTGCAGTTTGAGAACGCGCTCAAAGTCAGGATCAACTATAAGGCAGGCTTCTACAGTCTGCTTGAGCTTACATCCTTTCAGCCGGCCTTTCTAGACAGCAGCGCGGGAAACCCTTTGATGCCCCCTGCTTTTACTTTCGGCGTCATTCAGTGGCTGGCCCTGGGATTGTGTCTGATCAGTTCAGTCTTTGCGAGGTCTCGCGAACGAAGGCTTTGGGGTCTTGCCGGATGCCTCCTGGCACTTTTTTTTCTGGCTCTTACGATGCCCTTTTCTGAGCCAGTCTGGAATTCCCTGCCATGGCTGAACTTTCTCCAATTTCGTTTCCGGCTGCTGCCGTTCGCAACTCTAGGCTCTCTTTCTGCAGCCGCGCTGACGGTGGATGTCTGGTCAAGTAGGCATCGATGGATTCCAGCAATCGTCCTGCTCTTAGGCTCCATCTTGCCTGCGTTCCCTTATCTTTTCCCGAATATGGCCTCGTTCACTTCCTTCTGGTCGGTTGAAGGCATTCCCGGCAAGAGCGAAGTATCAGGTCAGGAACAAACTTTCGACTGGGACTACATTGTTGGCACCGGTGAATTCCTGGTTCGGGGTGCCGACATGGACTTGGCCAAAGGAGTGAAGGAGGAACCTGAGGCAACGCCACTGTACTGGCATTCCCCTCACCAAGCTGTAGCAGACTTGCCTTCCCAATCAGGCCCGTCTCTGCTCCGGCTACATTTCCATCCTGGTTGGGCAGCAGGACAGGGGGCAGTGCTTGAAAAAGGAACTTCAGGCTGGACTCAGGTAGCAAGAAGGCCTGACAGCGGAGAGCAACTGGAAATCCGTTGGGCTGGCACCACATCGCAGCACTGGGGACAGCGCATCAGCACTTTCGGGATCTTCGTAACCGCCGCGGGTATTGCAATGCTAGCCCGTAAGCGTCAACCCTTCGTCGCAGTTCAAGGGGGAGAGGCACCAGATGTCGAGAGGCGGGGTTTTCCGACAGTAGTGGTCCCTATGACAGCCACCGTTCTTCTGGTGCTCCTGGCTCGCCATGCAGTAGACCAGTATTCGGAAGGACCGTACATCTGGGACTCCCCTCCCGGCCACGTGCCCTTTTCCATCCAAGGGGAGCCTACAGACATTGGAGACTCTTCAACGGGTCAAATGACCCTGCTTGGCTGGAAGCTGCTAAGCAGTCCTACCCCCAAACCTGGTGAATCGATCATCATTCGTCTGTTCTGGCGGGCGAATCAGAAAATCGACGAAGACATGCATACTCTGCTCCACCTGTATTCGCCTTCTTTGAAGCACTCTTGGGCCGCCGACGCCCAAGGTACCATTCGTATTCCAACTAAGATCTGGGACCCTGATAAGTACTACATCGAAACGATGTTTCTTCCGATTCCTCTGGATGTCCCACCGTTGACACTTTCGCTGGCAGCGGGATTGTCCTCCTCTACCCATGGAAGACTGGACGTAACGGGGTCGGATAGCGGCCTCATGCCCCTGCGCGACATTGAAGTCGCTCCTGTCCGGCCAGGAATGTTTCAGCAGGTGCGGCCCGAGATTGAATCGCCGGCCGAAACTGAAGACGGCATGCGCTTGCAAGGATACGACCTGGCTTCTCAAAGTGAAGATCTCGCGCTCCGCCTCTTCTGGGAAACTGGAGACGGAGTCTCGAACGACTGGATAACCTTTATACACATGCTGGACAGCCATGGCGACCTGATCGCTCAATTCGATGGCCCTCCTTTGGGCGGACTGCTGCCCACCAGCCAGTGGCACGGCGATGCGCTCTATATTGACCGGCGAGAAATCACGTTGCCTGTCGGTCTGGCCCAAGGAGATTATCATCTTCGCCTTGGTCTCTATGACTTTGCCTCAGGAGAACGTTTGCCTCTCCGACCGCGTGATGCTGAGGATAATCAGTTCGAAGACGGACAGCTGTTGGTAAGACTGGACTTTCGATCATCAGAGGAACTGCAGGACTCCTGCTATATCTGTTCAGGCGACCAGTAGATGAACTGCGGGCCGGCTGCGTCCATTTCGGGCACGGATTCGGATGGGGACGGATGAATCGGCGAAGGTCAGATGCAGGGGTGGAACAGCAGATGTGCTGCGCCCATTCGTCTTCTCGCGCTGACTCGCATCCGGAACAGAAAACGGTGGGCAAGTCCGTCAACGCCTTAAGCAACTGCGCGCCGACCTGACCCGTAGCACAGGCTTCCCTATTCTGGTTGACTGAGAAAGAGTGGAGAAGGTGTGGCCCGTCCCCCCGAACGAACCACACCTCAAGGCTGCCGCATGAACGCTTCGTGCGCACCCGGCGGAGCCTACTTTATCGGAGGAACCTGCGAGGATTTCCTGCGCCAGAGCCGGACTGCCATCCGTGCTCTGAAGTGAGTGGTTGACTGCTTCGACTATCAGGTTAGACAAGGTGGGTTAAACGGGCTGCAAGAGGTGGTTGACGATTGGTTAAGAACCGAGTACCCGTCTCGCGTGCGCGGTGAACAGTATATTTGCTAATCGCAGGAGACCTTCCGCTGCCCCTTGATCACTCTTCCCTTCCGTTAAGAAGCTCTACCGTATGGAAGATAGGCAGCGGTTTCCCGAGCCGCTGCAGATGGTTGTCGATCTGGGTCATGCAGCCGATGTTGCCGGTGACCACGGCCCGCGCGCCGGTTCCGAGAATGGCTTCGGCCTTGCGCTGGCCCAACTCGGCGGCAATCTCCGGCTGATCGATGTTATAGCTCCCCGCAGACCCACAGCAAATCTCCCCCTCCGGGATCGGTACGAGTGTGAGGTTCTGAACCGCCGCCAGCAGTCGGCGTGGCGCGTCCGTGACCCCCTGGGCGTGAGCGAGATGGCAGGCATCGTGATAGGCGACGGTCAATGGTTCAGGAAGCCCAGACGGCGGCTCAATTCCAAGAGCATCCAGGAATACGGTCACATCCTGCACCTTGTCGGCGAACTCTCGCGCCGCCTGCTCTTCTTCCTCGCCTGCAAACAGCAAAGGGTACTCGTGCATGCCGGATCCACAACCGGCCGCGTTGGTCACCACTGCATCGACGTCGTCCAGGTTGAACGCGTCGAAGTTGCGTCGGGCCAGCGCCCGCGCCTGGTCTGCCGCGCCGGTATGCATCGAAAGTGCGCCGCAACAAACTTGGCGCGGCGGGATGACCACTTCTACACCATTGCTGGTCAAAACCTCGACGGTGGCGCTGTTGATCCCAGGGGCTAGCACTTGTTGGGCGCAGCCGCTCAGCAGCGCAACTCGCGCCCGCTGCTCCCCCCGAGCCGGCGCCAGTCGCGGCAGAGCGACGCGCGGCGGCAACCGTTCGGGCAGCAGATCAAGCATCGTTTGCAGCGCCGCGGGCAGGAACGGTTTGAGAAATTTCGTATAGCGTCCCAACATTGCTGCGGCGCGGAATCGTCCGGGGTAGGGGAGCGTCTGGTTGGTCAGCGTGCGCGACAACTCCTCCATGGCGGAACGGCTACGCCCCTTTTCCGTCATCTCCCGAAAAGGTGTGAGCAGTTCCCCGTACTCGACCCCGGAGGGGCACGCGGTGACGCAGGCCAGGCAGCCTAAACATCGGTCCACGTGTGGCAAAACATCCTCCTGGGACAGTTCACCTTCCAGCGCGCCTTTCATCAGAATGATGCGCCCGCGCGGCGAGTCCATCTCCTCCCCCAGCGCCAGGTAGGTTGGGCAGGCAGGCAAGCAGAAGCCGCAATGAACGCAGTTGGCGACAGCTTCCGCCATGGATGGAGCTTGAGGACCGAGCGAATCTACCGGAATAGCATGACGCATGGGACTATTGTCGGAATCCTTATGTCGTCAAAAGGACCTTGCCCTTGGTCTGGCGCGCTTCCAGGTATGTATGCGCGCCCTCCGCATCGTCGAGCGGGAACGTGCGGTCGATGCGGATCTCCAGCTCGCCATCAGCGATCCAGCCGAAAATGTCATTGGCGCGGCCCTCCAACTCCGATCGCGTGAGCATATGGGAAGCCAGCGTTGGCCGCGTCAGGAAGAGGGAGCCCTTCTGGTTGAGGATCTGCGGGTCGATTGAGGGAACAACGCCGCTCGCCTGGCCGAACAGTACCATATAGCCGCGCGGCTTCAGGCAGTCCAGGCTCTTGTCGAAAGTAGCGATGCCGACCGAATCGTACACGACCTCCACGCCTTCGCCGCCGGTCAGATCGCGCACCGCTTCCGCAAAGTCTACCTCTGTGTAGCGGATCGTGGCGTCTGCTCCGGCCTCTTGCGCGATGCGCGCCTTCTCCTCGGTGGAGACCGTCCCTAGCACACGCGCGCCGCGCAGTTTGGCGATCTGCACCAGCAGAGCCCCTGTGCCGCCGGCCGCGGCATGCACCAGGCAGGTATCGCCCGGCTTGAGCGGATAGGTGCTGCACGCGAGGTAGTGGGCGGTCAGCCCCTGGATCATCGCCGCCGCCCCGTGCTGGGCATCTACGCCATCCGGACGGTGGACCAGATTTTTCGAGGGAACGATGGCGTACTCGGCATAGGATCCAGTCGACATCCCGTAAGCCACGGCATCGCCGACCGTTGCTTCGGTTACGCCCTCGCCCACGGCATCGACAACCCCCGCGCCTTCGACTCCGGGGGTGAAGGGCAGCGGCAACGGATACCAACCACGCCGGTGATAGGTGTCGATAAAGTTGACGCCTGCCACCTCGATCTTTACGCGCGCTTCCCCCGCACCCGGCTCAGGTGTCGGCACGTCAACGCTCTGCAACACATTGGGGTCGCCGACCTCTTGCACTCGAATCGCCCTCATCTGATTTCTCCTCTATTTGTTGCCTTGGTTGTTTGCTGCCATTACCACGGTTCAAACTTCCCCTCCGGGTCCAGAGCCGCCGCAATCCGTCGCAGAAACGCGTTTTGCAGCGGTCTACCCAGCAATGGGCCTTTATGGTCTCTGGCGTCGCCTTCGTCGCGGTTTGCCCCTTCACGTCGCGCGCGGCCGATCAGCTGTATACCTTGCAGGCCCAGTTCCTGCAAGAGGCCGTGGAGGTCTCGGGATGAATCCTGCTCAACACCTGCTTGTGCCGTTACGTCTGGCCAGCCCAACCAGAGCAGATTTCCGCCGACGCTATAGCGCCGCGTCGCGGTATGGGAGCCCCTAAGCGCTTCCTCCACCGCCGGGATCCGTTGCGGCGTCAATGGGATCCGAACCAGCCCCATTCCTTCCGTAAGCCATCTCATGGAACGCACCGTTTGCCAGAGGCCCTCTTCTTCTTCCTGGTCCTGGTACAAGGAGAGACTGCGCATTTGCCCCGTGCCTGCGGACACAACCGTCCGCAACGCCTGCGCCCGCTCCTGCAGAACGGTCAGCAGTCCGCCAATGCGCACCCAGAGGGTCCAACCCTGCCCCTCCGGCGCAAAGTCTACCGCGTGCAGGTCGATGGCGCTGCGCGTCACCGCATCGAGAGCGCCTAGCAGATCGGAAAGCCCGTCAAATTCCGCTGCCACGGTCGCGTACGCCGAGGGCTGGGGGAAGACTTTGAAGGTCAGTTCGGTCAATATGCCCAATCGTCCCAGACTGCCGACAAACAGTTTGGGGAAGTCGAACCCAGCCGCGTTCTTCACCACCGCGCCCCCGCCCCGCACCTCCTGACCCTTCCCGTCGACAAAGCGAATGCCGATCAGAAAGTCACGAATGCCGCCGTAGCGGTAGCGTCCCGGCCCGCTCAGGCCGGCGGCGACCGTTCCCCCCAGCGTTGCTCCGCGTTCGGCCAGTGGCGGATCGAAGGGTAGATACTGGCCCTTCTCCGCCAGCAGCGCCGTCATCTCTGCTAAGGGTGTACCGGCGCGGGCGGTAAAGGTATACTCTTCGGGCTGATAGTCGATGACCCCTTTCAGCGCGGACAGGTCAAGACATTCCGCGTCCACTTGGCAGTCTCGCTGCGACAGAGCTGGTTTGGAGCCGCCTCCTCGGACGCGCACGCTCTTCGCCCCCTGTACTGCCTCCTGGATTTCAGAAACGCTGTTCATGGTTCAAGCACTTTGCCGGCCAAACTCCCGTTCCGTCTGCA
Organism: Caldilineaceae bacterium; assembly: GCA_026914085.1. GTDB lineage: Bacteria > Chloroflexota > Anaerolineae > Caldilineales > Caldilineaceae > Bin5. The sequence goes on from JAPPKG010000307.1 coordinate 19,133, forward strand.
GGGAACTAAAACATGCTTCCTGCCCGGAGGAATCCAGTGTAACTGTGCGCCACGGCGCCACAGTGAACTGAGGCCGCAGGCCGTTTACTCTTGCTACCTATTCCCCGATAATCAGGTACAGAGCGCCATCCTGATAGCCGGTTACGTACAAATTGCCCTCTTCGTCCTCGCCCACGCCGCTGACAGGGACTTTGGCGTTTACGGGCAGTGTACTCAGCCAACCATCATAGATGCTTCCATTTGAATCGGCTTTCGACCGTTTCAACCCCCAGACCCTGCCACTGCAGAAGTCGCCGTAGAAGAATACGCCGTCCAATGCAGGATAGTCATTGCCGCGATAAACAGCGCCCCCCACGATCGCACAGGAGTACACGTGATCGTACTCGACAACAGGCGAAATCAAGCCCTGCGCGCTGCACGACACCGACTCGAAACACCTGCTCCCTTCTTTGATGTTCCAGCCGTAGTTTTCACCACCGCGGCTTGCTGCAGGCTGAAAGTTCACCTCTTCGTGCTTTATGTGGCCCGCATCCGGAATGTACAGATCGCCGGTCAACTTGTCAAAGGCAAAGCCCCATGGATTGCGCAGCCCCAGAGCCCAAATTTCGCCGCGGTGACCGTCGACCTCTGCAAATGGGTTGTCCGGCGGGATGCCGTACGGCCTGACGTCCGATTCTACGTCAATGCGCAAGATCTTGCCCAGCAGCGTGCCCGGATCCTGCGCACGATTCTCAACATCCTTAAGCGTAGGGTGGCCGCCGTCACCGCTGCCAATGTAAAGGAACCCGTCAGGACCGAAAACAATGCGGCCGCCATTGTGGACCTGGTCCGGCTGGGCGATCAGGAGCACAACCTCCTCGCTCTCAGGGTCGGCACGGTCAGGATTGGCAGTCGTCCTGAAGCGGCTGATGACCGTGTCCCCGGCTCTGTCCGTATAACTTGCATAAAAGTAATCTTTGTCGACATAGCCCGGCGGAAATGCCACGTTGAGCAAGCCCCGCTCTCCACAGCATCGAACCCGACTTGAAATGTCGAGGAAAGGTGTCTCTTCGACTACGCCGTCCTTGACGACACGAATCTGACCCTCCTGCTCGACGACGAACAGGCGCCCAGACCCATCGCCGGCATGCGTGACCTGCACAGGCAGCGCAAGACCTTCGGCAGTCTTGATCAAATCGAACTTCGGCAGCCCCGTATCTCCGACCGGGTCATTGGATCGTGAACCGAAAACCCTTACCTCTCGCCACGCTACCCAACTCGGACTGTCAAGTGTCAGAATCTGCACCTCGCTGATGCTGCGCGGCGGAACGATGGGGACCTCCAACGTCTGTCCGTCTTCCGAGTGCTGGTTGTCAAACCGCCAATACATCGTCCGCGTGCTGGAACCGTTTCCCAGCCAGATCTCGTGTGTCGTCGGGCCAGCAGGTGACTGTGCAATCTCCAGTTCCAGCTTGTCGACAACGTACAGTTCGTCGAAGGAGACCGAATACCACTGCGGCGCGGGACGACCGGCAGTCCAAATCGTATCCGGCTCACCGTCAATCGCCTGGCCGGCCAACTCCTCCCCTGCCGAGGCGAATGCAGATCCAACTGTTGCTACATTCCCCTCCACCGGCGTCGACGGTTCAGCTGCAGTTCGCTCGGTCCCGCTGGCCTCCGTCTCTCCACCTGCCTCTTGCACAGGTTCGACAGCCGGCGATCCAAAAACCCTTACCTCTCGCCACCCGACCCAACTGGGACTATCGAGAGTGACAATCAACACTTCGTTTAACCTGCGCGGAGGCTCAACGGCAATCTCAACTGTCTGGCCATCCTCCGTATGTATGTCAAACAGCCTCTCCTGGAGGACGCGTGTGTCAGAACCGCTCCCTAGCCAGACTTCATGCGTGGTTGGGCCGGCGGGCAGTTGCGTCACGACCAGCTCGATTCTGTCAACCAGGTAGAAGCTATCGAATGCTATCGAAAACCACTGCGGCGCCAACTGCTGCGAATTCCAGATCGATTCCAGATCCCCGTCGATCGCCAACTGCGCAAACTGGCTTCTTTCAAAGGCGTCCGCAGTTCCCAGCATGGCAACGTTTTCGCTGGCCGGAGTCGGCGCAACATTCGGCTCGGGTTGCGGTTCAACAGTAGATTCGACGCCTGGTTGAAGAAGCTCTTCACTCGGATTGCAAGCGCCGATAAAGGAAAGGACGAGCAGGGCAGTGGCAAAGAGTACAGTTCTTCTCACCTCTCACCTACCCCGAAAGTCTGTGTTTCTGTCAAAGCATATTTCTCGCGGACCTGGTCTTCCCTTACTCCCTGAAGATGACGCCCGCCTTCTCCAGCGGATGGGGCCCAACGTGCGTCAACGACTCGGCCTCGCCCGCCGGCAGCATCTTACCGCGATTGGCCAGAGACTTGCTGTCGACGCTGCGGCGCACATCCTCCATCGCCTGCATCTCCAGCGGACCATACATTTTGGGAAGGAAGGCGCGCTTTTCCATGCCGACCCCGTGCTCGCCCGTGATGGAGCCCCCTAGCTCGACGCACAGTTCGAGGATTTCTCCGGCAAGTTCCTCTGCCCGTTCCAGTGCGCCCTCCTTGCGGCCGTCGAAAAGAATCAGCGGGTGCAAGTTGCCGTCACCGGCGTGGAAAACGTTGGCCACGTCGATGCCGTAGCTGGCGCTGAGCCGGTCGATCTCCGCCAGCGCATCGCCCAACCGGCTGCGGGGCACGACCCCATCCTGAACGATATAGTCCGGAGCCAGCCGGCCTACTGCCGAGAAAGCTGCCTTGCGCCCCTTCCAAATACGGGCGCGTTCATCGGCGGTCTGCGCCATGCGCACCTCGACCGGCGCGGTCTCCTCTATCAGCTGCATCAGTTGGGAGAATTCTGCTTCCACTGCGCTCTCTTCTCCCTCCAACTCAACGATCAGCAGCGCCGGCGCCGTCGGATAGCCGGCCTTAGCGCCCACCTCCGCCGCCTTGATCGCCAGCGCATCCATGATCTCGATCGCGCCCGGTAGCAGTCCGGAGGCCACCACTGCTGTCACAGCATCTCCTGCCGCATGTAACGATTCGTATGCCGCCAGCACGGTGCGATAAGTCTGCGGGATCGGTAACAGTCGCAATGTGATCTCCAACGCGACGCCGAACAGCCCTTCACTCCCCACAAAGAAACCCGGCAAATCGGGCCCTATGCCTTCCAGGCTTTCGCCGCCCAGCTCGACGACCTCGCCGTCAGGCAGCGCGACCTCCATCCCTAAAACGTGATTGCTGGTCATCCCGTACTTCAGGCAGTGCGCACCCCCGGAGTTGAAGGCTACGTTGCCTCCGATCGTGCAGATCGACTGGCTGGAAGGATCGGGCGCATAGTAGAGACCGTAGGGCTTCGCCGCCTCGGAGACCTTGAGATTGATCACCCCTGGCTCGACCACGGCGATGCGCTCCGCCGCGTCCAGCCGCAGGATGCGGTCGAGGCGATTCAAGGCGATGACGATGCCATCAGCGATCGGCAGCGAGCCGCCTGACAAACTGGTGCCGCTCCCCCGCGCAACGAACGGTACGTTGTACCTGTGGCAGAGACGGATCGTTTCGATTACCTCCTCGCGATTTTGAGGAATAACCACCGCCGCCGCTCTCTGCTGAAATGCCGTCAGCGCGTCCGATTCATAGGCCATCAACTGGGCCGGACGGGTCAGGAGGCGGTCGGCATCATATAAACGCGACAGCGTCTCGATCAGTGGATGAACGCTCATCGGCCCGTCTCCTTAACCCGATTCCGCACCTGCACGATCTCTGCCATGATCGCCAGCGCGATTTCTCCAGGGCTGCGACCTCCAAGGTCAAGCCCTATCGGCGCGTGAATGCGGGAAATCTGCTCGTCGCTGACTCCGGCCTCGCGCAAGACCGCGACTCGTTTGGCATGCGTGCGTTTTGAGCCGAGCGCGCCAATGTAGCCGACGGGATGGCCCAGTACGTAAACCAGGGCGGGCGTGTCCAGCTTCTCGTCATGCGTTAGCGTGACGACATACGTCGATTCGTTCAGCCTCATCTCCCGCAGAGCGTCCTCAGGCCAGCTCCGAATCAACTCATCCGCATGGTCGAAGCGGTCCTGGGTAGCGAAAATGGGGCGAGCGTCTACAACGACAGTTTTCAGACCTAGCTCGCGGGCAAAGGCGACGAGAGGAATCGCGATGTGGACCGCCCCCACAATGACCAGCCTCTCCTGTGGAACATGGACGTCGATCAGAAGTTCCCATTCCCCTTCTTCCACCGGCAGCGAAATGCGTGTCGTCCTACGCGCCTCCATCGCTTCCCTCGCGTGAGCAAGGGCGGCTTGCTCCAGGGCCGTGTCTCCCAATGACCCGGTGGCCGCAAAGGATGGACCGCCCGCGTCCCTCTTGCGCTCACGGCGCACCAGCAACTTACCCCCGATTTTGTCTCCGCTCAGTACGGTAACAACCGCGCACAACTCATCCTGTCGGATTGCCTGCGCAACCGCATCGAAGAGTTCAGCCACGACCGCCTTCTCCAAGCTACCAATTCAAGGGCTCTATGAAAACTTCGATCGTGCCGCCGCAGGCAAGTCCCACTTCCCAAGCCGTTTCGTCGGCGATACCGAAGGAGACAAGACGCGGCCTGCCCGTCTCCAATACCTCCAGCGCCTCCTGAACGGTGGCGCTTTCAACACAACCACCGCTGACGGAACCCACCATGGCGCCGTCCTCGGACACCGCAAGCTTCGCGCCCAATGGACGCGGCGCCGAACCGTACACCTGCACTACTGTTGCCAGGGCGACCTGTTTACCTGTCTGCTGCCAACTGTCAATATCGGCCAGGATCTCTTTCATGATATGAGCTACATCCCTCTGTGTTTACAAAAGTTGCCCGACACGACATGCCTTTATGAGTACAATGCAGACTCCATCACGCCTGTGCGTCCGCCATCACCTGCGCCAGCTGCTCCAGGCTGATCAGATTATGTACCGGCAGGAACTCGTCGGTATGCGGCAACGCCGCCTGGATCCCCCGCGTCAGTGGTTCATAGCTCGGCGACCCCAGCAGTGGGTTCAGCCAGATCAACCGGTGACAGCTGCGTTGCAGCCGGCCCATCTCTTGTCCGAGCATCTCCGGATCGCCCCGGTCCCAGCCGTCGCTGATTACCAGGACGATTGCGCCCTGCCCGCAGACGCGCCGCGCCCAGTCAAAATTGAACGCACGAATCGCTTCACCAATGCGCGTGCCTCCGGCCCAGTCATGCACCGCGTGTGCGGTCTGGTCCAGAGCCAGATCGATGTCTCGCCGCTTCAGATGGCGCGTGATCCGTGTCAATCGTGTGCTGAAAACAAACGCCTCTACCCTGTCCAGCGCGTGCGTGATCGAGTAAAGGAACTGCAGCAGCACGCGGCTGTAGCGATCCATCGAGCCGCTGATGTCGGCCAGTGCGACAATCGGGCGGCGGCGGGTTTTGCGCTGACGTCGGGCAATAACGAGCGGCTCCCCGCCGTAGCGCACATTCTGGCGCAGCGACCGCCGCAGATCAACCTGGTCGCCGTGCGTTGCGGGGACCCGGCGCCGTGTGCGTCTTTCTGCCGGTGCCCACTGCAACTCCTGCATAAACTGCTTCACCTGCTGCAACTCAAACTCGGTCATCGTCGCGAAATCCCGGCTGCGCAGGGCCTCGACGCTGCTGTACGTGTAGATTTTTTCGACAAGGGGCTCTTGGTCGACCCGCTGGTGTTCGTCTTTCTTCTCGCGGTCGGCCCGGATCAGGCGGTATTGAATTTCTCCCTGCGGCGTCTGTTGCAGCAGTTCTCCAAGGTTGATGCGAGCAAGTTCCTGTCTCTCCCTCGCCCGCCAGAACAGGTCAAACGCCTCGTCGAACAGCTCCAGATGCTCCTGTCGGCTGACCAGAATTGCTCTGGCCGCGTCCCGTGCTTGCTCCTTGACTCGCAGATTGATCTGCGTCAGAGCTTCCACCAGATCGAGAATCTGTGTCGGCGTGACCGGGATGCTCAGCCCGCGCAATAGACGGGCAAAGAGCAGCATGTTCTGTAGAAACTTGCCGTGGGAGGGAGGAGGTTCCGAATCAGGTCCGGAGGGGGCAGGCATGAAGTGCGGGAGATGAAGTCCCGTCTCATCGCTTCCACTACTCTTTACACTCGTGTATTTCTCCTCGGCCACTGCGCCGCTTTCGGGTTCACTCATCGCGCGATGCCAGTGAGCCGTCCTGGCTCCGTAATACCTGAACGATTTCGCGTACGGTCTGGCCCTGCACCTTCTCGATGTCATCCCGGTACTTGAGAAGCACGCCCAGCGTTTCGTCCACCACGTTCTCGGTGAGTTCCTCTTGATCGAGCGCGGTGAGAGCGTTCATCCAGTCCAGCGTCTCAGCAACACCCGGGAACTTGTACAGTTCCCCTCGCCTAAGCTCCTGCACAAAGCCCACGACCTCCCGCGACAACTTCTCAGAAGCGTGCGGAGCCTTTGCGTGCAGGATCGCATACTCCTTTTCGAAGCTGGGGTAGTCGATCCAGTGGTAGAGGCAGCGGCGTTTCAACGCGTCGTGAATCTCGCGCGTGCGATTGGATGTAATGACCACCACCGGCGGCGTCGGCGCCTGGATCGTGCCAATCTCAGGTATGGTAATCTGAAAGTCGCTCAAGACCTCCAGCAAAAAAGCTTCGAACTCCTCGTCGGCTCGGTCCAGTTCATCGATCAGCAGAATCGGCGCCTTCCCGTTGTGTTGACCGCGGCTGTCTATCGCCTGTAGAAGCGGGCGCCGCAGCAGAAACGTGTCGCTGAACAGGTCCTGGATCACCGCCTCTCGCAACTCCCTGCCGGCCGCTTCATCGGAATGCTCCGGCGGACTTGAGCCCTGTTCAGTCGCTTCCAACAACCGGATCTGAAGCATCTGGCGCGCGTAGTTCCATTCATACACCGCCGTGCTCACATCCAGCCCCTCGTAACACTGGAGCCGGATAAGCCGCGTGTCGAGCATCTGCGACAAAATCTTCGCCACTTCCGTCTTGCCGACGCCGGCCTCCCCCTCAAGGAACAGGGGGCGCTTCAATTTGAGTGCAAGGAAGATAGCCGTCGCCAGGCTGTGGTCCGCAATATACGCTTTCGTTCGCAGGGCTTCGGCGACGGATTGAACGGAGGGCAACTGATTCGGAGTGGTCATTGGGGCGCCGCTGTATTGGGTTGAAGTAATGACTGCAGCCAGCGTGAGGCTTCCTGCGGCCTGTTGAACCGGTGCACGTTCATGTGTTTAAACTCTTCGCCGTCCAGAAGTGTAAGATATTTCTTGCGATGGCGGCGATGGCTAGTAAACGCGTACCATACGATACTGTTTCGGCCAAAAATATTGCGGAGAGATTCGCGATTGCCGTTCCACAACTCCTGTTGTGAAAAAAACCGCCGAGCCGTCCGCCAGATTACCCGGCACATCACCGGGATCAAGCCGTAGTCCAACCAGACAAGATCCGTGGCACGGCTCCAGACGATGTCCCGGCTCTGGCTATAGTTGCCGTCAACGACCCAGGCCTCTTCCGCCGTCGCAGCTTGCACCCGCCCGCGGAAAACCGGCCTTGAGGCCGGCTGCCACTTCTCTTCCCAGTAAAGCGCGTCAAGCTCTACGTGAGACAGAGATAGATTCTGCGCTAACTGCCGCGCCAGCGTCGTCTTTCCAGAGCCGCTGACACCGATTACGACCAGACGAAGAGGTTGCGAAGAAGAGTGAGGGGAGCGAGAATTACCTTCAGTTCCCGCTCCAAGGCTTTCAGTCCTCACTCACCGTTTCTCACTACTCGTCCTTAAGCTCTGTCTCTGGCCGTAAGCAATGCTTGAATGCCAATTGACTTGGCCAACTCCTGGCGGTAACCGGCCGAGGCGAACATATCACCTGTAGCATCGGGAATCGACAGACCGCTGACAGCGCTCACAATTGCATCGTCACTGAGATCCGAACCGACCAGGCTTGACGCGACCCCGCTCGCCGAAACTGCAGTGGACGAAACGCCGTTGAAGCAGAGGCTGGCCCCTGTGCAACTGCCCCCGTCCCCTCGCGAAACCAGGGCCGCCGCGCCGCACAGCGCATAGCCGGACGCCGGATGCTCGAACTTCACATATGCCGAACCGGTTCCCGCTGCCGTAGCAGGTATTTCGACCTCGGTGAGGATCTCATCCGGTTGTAATGCGGTCATCATCAGATCGACAAAGAAATCGGACGCACTGACCGAACGGCTGCCCCCGGCTCCCGTCACATGCAGTGTCGCGCCCAGCGCCAGCGCCGCCGCCGGAAGGTCCGAAGCCGGATCGGCATGAGAGAGGTTGCCGCCAATCGTCCCGCGGTACCGTACCTGGCGGTCGCCTATCTGCCCCGCCGCTTCCGCCAGCAACGGTGCCGCCGCCTGCACATCAGCCGAATTGGCAATCTCATTGTAGGTGACACACGCGCCGATGCGGATACTGCCGTTGGACCGGCTGATGCCCTGCAACGCATCGATGCGCCCGATATCGACCAGCGCAGCTGGCGCCGCCAGCCTGAGCTTCATCACAGGAATCAAACTGTGACCGCCCGCCAGGACTTTGGCGTCTGGATTGTCGGAAAGGATCTGAACCGCCTCCTGAACGGATGACGGGCGATGGTAATCGAATTTGGATGGGTACATTCGTTTTACTCCCGTTGTGCGCTTCAAGTTTTTCGTTCTCAGCCAATCGCTGCGTTACGCAGTAACCGACGACGAAGAAACAGAAGCTAGTTCATTGCGTTCCAGACCTTCTCCGATGTCACCGGCATGTCGATGTGGTTCACGCCGAAGGGCGACAGCGCATCGACCACCGCGTTCACTACCGCTGCCGGCGACGCGATTGTGCCCGCCTCTCCAACACCCTTGACGCCAAGCGGGTTATGCGGGCAAGGGGTCACCGTACGGTCGGTTTCGAAAGAGGGCAGGAAGTGGGCCTTGGGTACCGCATAGTCGAGCATCGTACCGCTCAGCAAGTTGGCGCCTTCGTCGTATACGGCCGTCTCATAGAGTGACTGCCCCACGCCCTGCGCAATGCCTCCGTGTACCTGTCCATCCACAATCATTGGATTGATGACGTTGCCCACGTCGTCAACCGCCAGATAGCGCTGCAGATCAACCTGACCCGTGTTGGCGCAAACCTCGACGACCGCGATGTGCGTGCCGAACGGGAAAACGAAGTTCTCAGGATCGTAGAAGCTGGTCGCCTCCAGCGCCGGCTCGATACCCTTCGGCAGGTTGTGTGCGAGGTACGCCTGCAACGCTACGTCGGGTAACGACTGCGCCTGGTCCGGGGAGCCCTTGACGAAGAAGTTCCCATCTTCAAACTCCAGGTCCTCCTCGGCGGCCTCCAGCAGGTGGGCCGCAATCGTCCGCGCCTTGTCAACGACCTTCTCGGCCGCAGAAGCTATGGCGCTGCCGCCAGTCGCCGCGCTGCGGCTGCCGTACGTGCCCCAACCGTGAGGCATGACGCCGGAGTCGCCCTCGATGACGTCGATATCTTCGTAGGGTACCCCCAATGCGCTGGCAACAATCTGCGCATAGGTGGTCTCATGACCCTGACCGTGGCCCGAGCAGCCGCTGTACACAGTGACCTTGCCGGTGGCGTGCACGCGCACGACCGCGCTCTCCCACTGGCCTGCCTGGGCGCCCAGCGATCCGACAACAGCCGACGGCGCAAGGCCGCAAGCCTCGATGTAGGTTGAAAGGCCGATGCCTACGTATCTGCCCTGTTCTCTCAGAGCAGCCTGCTCCTTGCGGAAGTCGTCGTATCCAATCGCCTCCAGCGCCTTGTCCAGCGCGCCTTCATAGTTGCCGCTGTCATACGCAAGCGCAACCTGCGTCTGGAATGGGAAGTTGTCCGGGGCAACGAAATTGCGTCGGCGAATCTCGGCCGGATCAAGGCCGGTGACACGCGCCGCTTCGTCCACCAATCGCTCTACAACGAAAGTAGCTTCAGGCCGGCCCGCGCCGCGGTATGCGTCGACGGGGACGGTATGCGTGAACACACCGTAAACGTGGCAGTGAATTGCCGGCAGATCATATTCGCCCGACATCAGAGTACCGTACAGATAAGTCGGTACAGCCGGCGCAAAAGTGGACAGATACGCGCCCATCGCCGCGTAGGTGTCGACCCGCAGGCCGGTGAACTTTCCGTTCGCGTCAATTGCCATCTCGGCGTGCGTCACGTGGTCGCGGCCGTGCGCATCGGTCAGGTAGGTCTCGGTGCGCGTTGCCGTCCATTTGACAGGCCGCCCCAACTGCATCGACGCCCATGCCGCAATCGCCTCATCTGCGTAGTGATGAATCTTGCTGCCGAAACCACCCCCAACCTCCGGCGCAATTACCCGGATTTTGTGCTCCGGCAAGCCAAGCGAGGCCAGACTCATCAGCAACCGGTGGATGTGAGGATTCTGGGTCGTCATGTAGAGAGTCAACTCGCCCGTGATGTTGTTGTAGTCTGCCAGCGCGGCGCGCGGCTCCATCGCATTCGGAATCAGGCGGTTGTTGACGATGTCCAGGCTGGCGACGTGCGCAGCATTGGCAAATGCGGCGTCGGCACTCTCCTTGTCGCCAATCTCCCAGTCAAAGGCAATATTGTTCTGCGCCTCATCATGTACGAGCGGCGCCCCTTCTTCCGTCGCCTTCTTTGGGTCGGCTACCCCATCGCGCGGATCGTAGTCCACGTAAATCAGATCGAGCGCGTCATGCGCCGTGTACTGGTCCTCGGCGACCACGATTGCCACGCCGTCACCGACATAGCGCGTCGTGTCCTTCGCCAGCATAAAATGTTCGGGGATTACCATATCCGGAAGCAGCCAGCCGACAGGGATGCCGCCCGGGACACCACTATCGGCAATATCCGAGGCCGTGTAGACGGCAATTACGCCGTCCAAGGCCTCGGCTTCGCTGGCGTCGATGCTGTTAATCTTTGCGTGGGCATAGTCGCTGCGCAAAATCGTGCAATGGGCCGTGTTAGGCAGCTGCAGATCGTCCGTGTACTTTGCCCGTCCGGTAATCAGCTCAGGGTCCTCTCGTCGGCGGATGGATGAACCGAATACACCCGCACCATTGCTTTCACCTGCCATATTCCAGTTCCTCCTTTAGCCGTTCATCGTCTCGGCGGCATCCTGCACCGCACGCACGATATTATGATAACCGGTACAGCGGCACAGATTCCCCTCCAGCCCGTGGCGAATCTCGTCTTCGCTCGGCTGCGGGTTCGTGCTCAGCAGGTCGACGCAGGAAATAATCATGCCCGGTGTGCAGAAACCGCACTGCAGCCCGTGGTTGTCCCAAAAGGCCTGCTGCACTGGATGATATTCCCCGTTGGCCAAACCCTCGATCGTGGTGATCTCGCTGCCGTCTGCCTGGACCGCCAGTACGGTGCATGACTTGACCGCCTGCCCATCGAGCAGGATCGTGCAAGAGCCGCACTGGCTCGTGTCACAGCCGATCTTCGTGCCCGTCAGGCCCAGTTCCTCGCGCAGGAGATGCGCAAGAAGCAGCCTTGGCTCAACATCCTTACTGACGCTTGCGCCATTGACCTCCAGTTCGATGGATATACCCATAGAGCTTCCTCCTCTTTTAGAGCTCTGAAGAAATCCGATCTATTTGGCTTTGCCGAATAGTTGCCGCCACATCCATACTAAGGCGGCGAAACCGGCCAGGATGTAGAGAACCTTGCGCGCGTTGCCATTGTTCTGAACCTCCTTGGCAAGGTCAGCGGCTACGTCTCTGGCCACGTTGATACCCACTTCCATTGTCGAGGGCGTTGCCACTTCTGGTTGTGCAGCTGCACCGGCGGAACTTGCCGGGCGTGCCGGGCGTGCCGGGCCGGGCGCGCCGGCGGTGGCACTCGACTCCGAGGCCGCCTCCGTGGCCGCCTCCGTGCCGTTCGAAGGTACTGTCGTTTCGGGCTCCGCAGGCTGAAGTCGTGCTGCGATGATACTTTCAAGCGACTGCAGTCCCTGGCGGGTCAGCGAACGCGCCGTGCTGTCGACCAGTCGCTGACCTACACTGGCTATGCGCCCGCTCAACTGCGCGTCGCCGTCATAGTGAAGCGTTGTCGGACCGTCGCCTTCGAGACGCAATGTGCCCACGCCTTTGACATAACCAGGCCGTCCCTGGCCCGCAATCTCCATCCGGTACCCATTGGGAGGATCGATCTCATCCAACGTGACCTTGCCGTTGAAACTGCCTTGCACAGGCCCCACGCGAATGCTGATCTCGCCGCTGAATTCATTGTCCGCGGTCTTGTCCAACCGTTTGCAGCCAGGCAGGATCCGCGAAAGCACATCGGGATCCAGCAACGCTTCCCACACTTCGCTCTTGGGAGCGTCAAAACTGTGTGTGCCCGCCAATTTGACCATGTTAGTCAGTGCTCTTTCTTGCTATCGATTTCACGTAAGTGAACAATTGCATTGTTAGAGGGTCTGAAATGCGAGTGGAATGAGAAACCCGTCCGTCAAACTGTGGCAAAAGTCGGCGCTGAACCGATGCCGATGGGTCCGCAAGTCGCGTCCCCGCACGGCATTGAGGACTAGGAGATTCCGTACAGGAAATGATGCGCGAGATTATAGCCTACCGTCTGCATAAGGGCAAACAATGCCAATCCAACGGGTGCACCCCAAAGGGGGGCGAACTTTCACATTTCTTAGTTGAGGTCTAAGCCATGTCCAGCCCACAGATCCAATCTATGGCCAGATAAGTGGCTGCTCTCTCCTAAATTTCTTGGGCGGTCGGGGCGAGTAGGGCCCCCCCTTTTGGGGGGGGGGGGGGGGGGGGGGGGGGGGGGGGGGGGCGGGGGGGGGGGGGGGGG
>JAPPKG010000699.1:0-3825 GCA_026914085.1 Caldilineaceae bacterium
TCAGTCACTGCGGCAAAGCGAAATCCGTACGCATATCTCCACCTGTTTGGAAAGTCGTTTTCTGTAACCGGCCGCGTCGATGCCTGGCTTTCCATCGCGCTACTCTGTATCAGCCTCTCAAGCTACTATCTTCACTGGTTCAGGTTGACCCCAACCCTGGATCACGATTCGACCTCCTTGGCACTGCACACACATGATTTCTTACAAGAAAACATCTTTCCTTTCTACATCTATCATCAGTTTGGAATCCAACCGCTGATCGTTTACATACAGGCCCTCATATTCTCTGTATTTGGATACAGCGTTGCCGGTCTGCAGGGCCTCACCATTGTGGGCGGCGCCCTGGCTGCGCCGGCGACTTACTGGGCCTCTCGCTGGGCCTTTGACCAGCTCGGCACAGTTTTCGCCCGCAGAGCAGGGCTGATTGCAGCCTTAGGACTGGCTCTTTCGACATTCTTTGCTTCACACTCTCAACGCGGCATTGAACCCATTCTGCTGCCTGTAGTGGAATTGATAGCCATTGGTTTTCTGTGGCGCGGTTTTCGACGCGGAAACAGGCGGGACTTTATTCTGGCCGGTCTTCTGGTTGGACTGAGCCAGTATGTCTATATTGTTGCGCGTTTCTTTCCAGTCGCGTTGGCGGTAGCCAGCATAGGCGCCGTTCTGGCGAACCGGCGTCTATTGGCACACTGGCGCGACCTGCTATGGGCCGCTGCCGCAGCCGCCCTGGTTGCCCTGCCCCAGTGGGTACTGTTTGTCGTCTATCCCTATACATTTATTGCTCGCGTCTCGAATCCCGTCGGCCCTGTGGGGGGGCAGTTTGTTTTCGAATTGCCGGATCCTGTTGCCGTTATTGTCGCAAAACTGAAAAACCAGTTCATTGCGTTGTCCTTTTTCTGGCAAGCAGAGCACCCGTACGGGCCCAAATCAGTTCTGACAGTCGTTTTCGTCGTTGGCCTGGCGCTCGGGATTGCGGTCGTCATCCGCCGGAGGCGAGACGCACATGTCTTTGGATTCCTGATAATGGCGTTGATGCTACTGCCCGAACTCCTGACGTACGAAAAATATGCTCATACAGCGATAGACTTCTCCCGGCTGATTCCGGGAATTCCATTCATTTTTATGACGGCTGGTTTAGGAAGCGCGTCTGCCTGGGCCTGGATAGAAAGGAGGCCGCGATTTCCCCGTTGGATGGGTTATCTTGTCCTGGCGCTGGCGCTGATTTTCGGCCTGTTTCGCCAGTGGGACTTTGCCCAGCGAGTCACACCGTACCGCCTGGCGATTCGCGGAGAAAGTTCGCGGTTTGGCGCGATCGCAGAGTTCGTCGGCCATCATCCTGAAAGACCCATCCTCCTGCCCACCAGCTTGTATAGCGATTCGCGTCTCGCTTTCCTGCTGACAGAGCGGTTCCCGTACCGGCAGGGCGGGGTGGAAGAAACTTTGCGTCAGGGAGAGCGTATCTCGGTCATTCTCCCGGACTCCGAATGGTCAGCGGATAGAGGATTCCCTGAGGAGTGGGTCTTGCTCAAAGAGGGAATGGTCTTTTTCCTTCCGTCCATGCCTGCAAGCATCGCGCCGCTGGACGGGAAGGAGACGGTGATCCTGACGAAAGATGGTGTCCCGGTAGCCAAGACCCTGGAGGCGCGCTGGCAGGGCAGAATTCCGGCTTACGTACCTCTGGAGGGGCTGTCATTTTCCAATCATTTGGAACTGGTCGGCTTTCAGAGTAATGAGCTTGAACCTGACTCGAACCTCGATGTAGCCCTTTTTTGGCGACCGGCGATGGAGATTGGGAGAGATATCGAGCTTGTCCTGGAACTCTACAATCGCACTCGGGACGTGACTGTAATTTCCAAAGAGGACTGGCCCCTGAACGGCGTCTTTCGTGTCCGCACTTGGCACCCTGATCAGATAATGCCTCTGAGCTATTCTTTAACAGTCGGCCCCAACCTTCCTGCTGGCCAGTACCAGCTGCAAGTAGGCCTCATCGACCAGCTTTCTCGCCAGCGGATTCCCCTGACCACAGGTCAGAAGGCGGCTATTGTGAAGGAATTCAAGGTTGCCGGGCCACAGATTCATACAGACATAAACTTTGGAGACTTCTTCAGCCTCGAAGGCTATACGCTGAATCCGACCAACGAAGGCCTCAAGATAGACCTTTTCTGGCGCACGTTAGAGAGCCCTGATTCGGACTATACCGTGTTTGTTCACATCGTCAATTCAGATGAGCAGATTGTTGCCCAACATGATAGAGAACCATTCGAAGGCCGCTATCCGACATCGACATGGGCCCCTGGGGAACTGTTCGTAGATGAGCGAATTGTGTCCTCGATTCCTGAAGGGGAATATCGGGTCCACATTGGATGGTATCGGCATCAGGAGGATGGCTGGAAACGGTTATCGACTGTTTCGCAAGGGAGTTCGCCCGCGACTGACCATCTCTTGTTGGACACGATTACTTTGCCGTAGAATCGGTCGTGAGAAGCGAATCAACAAGGAACGGCAAAATTCACTGCCAGGTAGTCAGATATGTTGACGACGGGCCAGGCTGGGGCGAAATTTGTTCCTGGCCCATCCGCTCATCAAAACGGGAAACTCGAAGTCTGACGAGGAAGGTCGAAGGAGAACCATGCCCGACACTGCCCGAATCGCCGTAATCGGAACCGGATGGTGGTCCACGACCGCCCATATTCCCGCGCTGCAGGCCAACCCGAACGCCGACCTCGTCGCCCTGGCCGACATCCGCGCCGCTGCGGTGGAGAAAGCGGCCCGGCATTTCGGCGTGGAGCGGACTTATACCGATGTTCACGAGATGTTGGCGCGGGAGCGGCTGGACGGCGTCGTGATCGCGGTCTGGCACGCTGCCCATTACGAGGCCGCGCGGCCCTGTCTTGAACAGGGTCTGCACGCGGTCCTGGAAAAGCCGATGACGCTGTTCGCGGCGCATGCCCGCCATCTGACCGAACTCAGCCACGCGCGCGGATGCCAACTGATCATCGGCTACCCGTGGAACTACAACCCCCATGTGCTGCGGGTGAAGGAGGTACTCGGCTCGGGGCGGCTGGGCGCGATACGCTATATCAACAACATGTTCGCCTCCAGCGTCATTTCGCTGTTCCGGGGCGATGACAGCGTCCACGACGACCTGTACCAGTACCAGGTTACCGGCCCCGGCGATGTCTACAGCGATCCTGTACGCTCGGGCGGCGGCCAGGGCCATTTGCAGGCGACCCATTCAATAGGGCTGATGCTGCATATGACCGGGCTGAGGCCGGTCAGCGTGCTGGCGCTGATGGACAACCTGGACACACGGGTGGATGTCGTCGACGCCATGATCGTGCAGATGGACAACGGCGCGCTGGCCAATGTCGGCAGTTCCGGTACGCTGCATGCGGGGGGGCCGGAGCAGGAGATGGTCGTGCAGATTTACTGTGACCAAGGGTGGATCAACGCCGACATTATTAAACGCAATTGTACAATCTACTATGCAGACGGGTCTGTGGAGGCGTTGCCGCCGATGACGGATGAGGAGAGCTATCTGTCGTCGGCGCCGGCGGACAACCTTGTCGACGTCATCGTCGGTGGTGCGCCCAACCACTCGCCGCCGGAAGTCGGCTGGCGCACGGTCGAGCTTCTGGACGCGGCCTACCGCTCGGCGGCCGATGAGGGGCGCCGGGTGCAGGTCAGTTCGCTGTACGAGTCTCGTTCCTAGTCCCCAGAGGCTGCATCCGACGCAGGCGCATGGTGTTACTGAAAACTAGAAACTGACTACTAATGTAAATCCCAATTGAGACCAAGAGTATTGGTCAAGGGTAGTTGAGATAT
>JAPPKG010000213.1:0-3822 GCA_026914085.1 Caldilineaceae bacterium
AAGCCCGCCGCCACAACATCGCCCCCGTCCGCAGCGACCACCCCGCCTACCCCTATATGCGCGATCCTGACGCGGACGGCATTGTGTGTGAGTAGCTGGGAGATGAAAGAAACGATTATCGGTCCCCACGTAATCGTCATGTACTACTGGGCCAACGCCTTAGTTCAGTTACCTGCGAAAGTGCGGCTCCGGCCTTCCCGATAACCTCAAGTCCGCCCGAATGATCCAGCTCTTTGGCAATCCCCTCCCGCACGATGGCGTGGTCGTCGACGATCATCACTCTTATTCTGTTCTCTGATGATACTTAACGGCCTCCTTCGATCTGCTCAATTGGCACTGTGCAACGTACGGTAGTACCGTTGCCGTTTGATTCGACAACCAGCGCACCTCCCATCCGCTCCGCATCTATTCTCATGTTTCGGAATCCGTGGCCGCGCCCCGCGTAGTCTTCGGGAAGTCCGATTCCGTCGTCGGACACCGTCATGCACAGAGCCTCTTTCCCGAACGCCAGGGTAATTTCAACACTTTCGGCACCAGAATGCCGAAGTGTATTGGTCAACGAATTGTGGGCGATGGAGAACAACAGACTACGCGCAATTGTGGACAGTTTCGGCTCGTCTCCCTGCAGCGCCAACTTCGCAGGAATCGACGTAATGTCCGCAAAAGTCTCGGCGTGCGCGGCCAGCACTTCGCTCAGCTTGCTGCCGCTGAATATCTGCCCACCGTCAATGGGTTGTCGCAGCGCCCACATGGTCGACCTGGTCAAGGTCCACATCGCCTCCAGCCTGTTGATAAGTTCGGGTTTGGCGTCGTCCGCCTTCTCGATGGCGTCCTCCAGGCCTAGCCCCAATGTGTAGGCTGACTGGGCGGTCGTGTCGTGAATTGTCTGCGACATCTCGATGCGCTGCCGCAGCAGCTCCCGCTCCCGCCCCACCGCCTCCAGCCTCTTGATCCTTTCGGACCTGGCGATCAGACTGACCGAGGCCACGACCGCGTACATGACCACGATTCTGCCGAACAGCGCCTTGTCGTCTCGGGCCTCTAAGTCGAGACCGCCTCCGACGGTCAGACTGACGGTGGTGTAGATGACGGCGACCAGAGTCGCCCAGGCAAAACTCAGCCTGAAGGAACTGAAAAAGACCGCGAACCATGCCAGGACAGGATAATACAGCAGATAGAAGAAGTAGTGGCTGAATCCGCCCCCCACCACCATTGCCGCCGTGATCAGCCCCAGGTCCAACACATTGATGCCCAGCATAAAGGTCAATCTCAATTCGCGGACGAAACGAACGTAATAGTGGCCGTAGACATTTGCCGCAACCAGGATTAACAGACACAGAATGTATCCCACATATGTGAAATAGGTGAATACCGGCCGGTAGACCAATTGGAAGACACAGGCAGCACAGATGAACCACCGGACCCAAACATAAATCGTCGCCGGATAGCGAAGTTCATCTGGGCCGACTTCCTTGATTTCTGTCAACCAGCTCGCAAGGGTATCGGCTGCCGCGGCCCAGGACGCCTTAGGCTCATATCCGGAGCTATGGTCTCTCCTCTGCCGGTGTCGTAACATGGCAATGCCTTTCCCAACCACTCAACTGCAGGTTGCCCACCTCTGAACTATCGCAGGGCTTGCACAGTGAAGCACGCAGCACCCTTCTGCGTCATCGGTTGTCGCAGCTACTCTGCTCCTCTTACCCCTGGCTTCAGAACGGGAAGATGTGAGTGAGCACTTGGTACGCGAGGTCTGCCCTGCTTTCAAGAAGCACTGTGACAATTGGATTCAGGTCATACAGTATTGTACATGACCTCTGACCAGGATCACAGAGCCCATAACTACTCCCATTACTATAGTCATGTTTTTTGACATGTGCATTTTGTAACGATAGAATAGTTCAGGTGCGAGAGATGCACTGCAAGAAACTGCTCATTCCAATTATTACTTCCCCTGACGGAAACCCCAGCCCGGCGGCTCCTTATGCGCGCAAGCGTCAATGCACCGCAGTCGCATACGCCAATGGGGCTATAGATGGTGTGGAACAGGGGGCGGCCGTGTTCTCTATTGAGCTATTGTCCGGCCAGCCCGCCGTGCGTGTTCCTAGCGTGTTCCCAAGAGTTCGCATGTGACTTCTTACCGTGGAAAGGCAGGCTGCCGACCTTGTCTGATCCGAGTGCTGGGAGTGGGTCGGGACGGCCGCAGGAAAATATTCAGTGCACGAGGCAAAAAATGGCCAGAAGGAGAACAGTCCGCGAATTCCGGTCAGGGGTACACATCTTGGAGGCGGGGATTGGGATTGACCGGATGACCTGCATTCAGGTATTAGTCGCCCCTGACAATGACGATCTGTGGCAGTTCATAGACATGCTGGGCAAAGACGAATACCTGCACCTCGAAGAAGAAATCAGGGAAGCAATCCGCAGGGAAGTGCAGGATGTTTTGAGACGGAAAAACAAAGGGCCGTAACCCACTGTTGCATGACACACCAATTCACGGACTCATCTGCGACGCTTGTTCCTATTTCCGCCCAAACAGTACCATGCGCTGCTGGCACACCTCATCGACTGCTTGCCCGACCTTACGAGTGAATTCAGAGCCGAATTCTCAGGCACTACACTGTCCGAAGACGAGACCACCGCCCTGCTTCATTACATGGCCTCCGCCACCGTCACGGTTGCCGACACCGGCAACACCTTCCGAACCCGAACCATTCACCAATCCCTCACCACAGTCGTGCTGAACTGCCCTGCGGCACAATGGCTGAACAGGTACCTGCCTTTTGCGGGAGGCAGGGTTGCCGCGGCCTGTTCGGACCCCTTATGGATGGCCCCTATTCATGTATCACGAAATGTCAGGAATAAGGTGTAATTAGGCGGACGAGGCCGAGCCGGATCGTGAGGTAATGGCGATATCGGCCCATGGGGTGATGGTCCCACTACGCGAGGAGGGCTGGAAAGAGGCCAAAGTGGCGCGCGTCTCGGCTGCGCGGGTTCTTGTAGCAGGGGAGAATACCGAGGGCGCAATGTACTAAACGAAGTGGAATATATGCTCTAGTCACATTTCCTGAAAACCGGCGAAACGCCACCCGATGTCGCCTGCTCATTCTTGGTCATTCGGTCGGGCAGGTTCGATTGGAAGGATTGATAAATCACCAGCGGAGGCAAGAATGTCCAGCACCTTAACAGTCAAAGTTGAAGTCGAGAAAAAAGCGCTGCCGGCACTTGGTGTCAGGAATATTGGCTACGTCCAGATTGTATCCGGGCTGGCATCGGAGGACACGCAGATTTATTCAATGATTTCTATTTCAGAAGATGGAGTCCTGCTTTCCAAACTGAACAAACAAGAGAGACATGATTTGGTCAGGTTATTCAGAAGTTTAGTGTCGTCATTGGAAAATGATGGAGAGCCATCCAGACGCAATAGCAGATGATGGCGTCAGCAACCCAATTCCCTCCGCCGGCCCATGCCCCGTCTGGCGACACGGTCTCAGTGAACGCGGCTACGGAGAAATACAGCTGGAAAACAGCACCGACCTCGCCCATCGCCTTGCCTACAGAACCACGAGGGGAGGGATTCCGGTAGGAGCACGAATCCTCCACCTTTGCCGCAATGCGATCTTCCCTTCATCCCTTCGGAGTCCGGCAGAGTGGTTGACCTACGTGGTGTCCCGCTCCCCGTGCCCGCCTTGTAGAAAGGGGATTCGCTTGTAAACCGTCGCACATTCACCTTGGCTTATGGCCCGGTTCTTGGTGCCAGGCTAACTGCGCCGCCGACATCTTCACCCGCCTCGCCTTCGCCAGCGACCCCCTCAACCTCACCTT
>JAPPKG010000039.1:0-3810 GCA_026914085.1 Caldilineaceae bacterium
ACGCTCACATCCAAAGGGTTGCGCAACTGTTGTGTTGTTCCGAAACCGACGCCGCCGCGGCGCTGCTCACCTCGACCACAGCCCGCCGCCACTTCCTACAACAGAATCTGAACACCACCTGAGGAGCTGATCGCCATCACGCCCTTAGACCAAAGACCAGGTCGACAGATCCGGGGAAGGCACCACGGCCAGTTTTGCGGCGGGTCGGACCCGTCCCGGTCTAAGAACAGACCCTACAAGTATGGGTTTTTGCGGGGGTGGCAAGAGTGTACAGCCGGTTCAGGTCGATCAGGAGCGGGATGTTGCCTACAATCGGGGAGCGGGCAAGTCGAGTGAGAGAGGAATTGATGCGCCGCAAACCGGGACACCCGCGAAGAGGCCCTGCCGCCCCCCCCTTTCACGACATGCTGGAGAGTGTCCTTGACAGCGATCCTGAGCGGTTGCCCAGTGCCTTTTGTGTGCGTCGGAAAGGAAACCGACCATGCATCACACTGACCTTGCTGTGTACCGCAACCTCCAGGGCCGGTTGTACCGGACTGCTGAGATCATCGACGGCGTGGCCACGGCTCTTCGTTTGTTCGACGCTGAGGAGCCGATGGTGAGACGTGTCGATGGGACCATCTTTGTGCTGGTCGATGATTCGTGGCAGAGCCTGGACAACATCCATCTTGTTCTGACGGCTGCCGGGCAGACGTTGGGGAAGCTGCTTCACATGGTCGAAGCGTCAGACCGACACCTCGAAACCTGACCGGATAGGGGTCCGTTCCTTTCCCTGCTCACCGGTGCCCGTGGAGTGCTCACATTTATAATCCCCTTTTCCGAGGATCGGCAGCCCACTTGCCTAGGCGTGGTATCGATACTGATAGAGATATGCCCCACTTTGGTGGAGTCGGAACTGCGAACCGCACCAGGCCATTCTCCCAGGATCATGGCGTGGCGTTGTTGGTGGTCACTGGCCCAACGGGGTTGGTTTAACGCAGCAGGGTGACGATGGCCCAAACCACGGCGATGATCGCCCCGGCAACAACCAGAATCAAAAACGCAAAGATCGCCCCCGCTACAGCGCCGGGAATGTCCTTGTCGGTCCTGTTCACAGGGGCGATTATAGGAGAAGAGCCCTGAACCCAAACGCTGGCGAATGAACACCGAACCGTGCCGGTTCTCCCGGAGACGTGGTGTGCTCCCAGAAGGACATTTGGGTCATGGACGCCGACGGCGCCAACCCAGAGCAATTTGACCACCGAAGGTTCCGCTCCCAACTGGTCACCCGACGGCGCCCGCGTCGTTGTCACACTGCCGGGTACGGCCGCCGAGCTCAAGAGGTGAACCTGCAAGGGTCATCCCTTTCCCGGGGATGTTGTCGGGTGGGGATGTCTGAACCGCGCCGGGTTTGGCTGGTTGTGGTGGCTGGCTGGTGTTAGAGGCTGAGTCCGCGTTCTGTGTGGGGTGGTGGTCTGTCGGGTGCGGGTCTGACGGGGTGTTGTTGGATGTTGCCTCCTGGGGTGGCGAGGGTGCGTTCGAGGGTGGTGAACAGTTTGATGATGTCGGGGGCTTGTAGTATTCGTTTGCGGGGTGTGCTGGTTGGTCGGAGGACCAGTATGCCTGCTTGTAGTAGTTGGGTGATCGCGGCTCTGGTCGCGACGGGGGATCGTCCACTCAACTGGGTTGCGTGTTCGAGCGTGAGGAGGGGATTGCCGGGTAGGGCGTCGACTAGTCGGTCCAGTGCCGAGTCTTTGCGGTAGCCTCCCAGTTTCTGGTTCCACTCTTCGGTGAGTTGGTTGATGCGGTGGTTGTACCCGAGAGCGTCGTGGCATGCTCTCTTTGTGGCGGCTGTGAAGGTTGCCAGCCAGGGTAGGGCGGCTTGGGATCTTTGGGTGCTGTCGGCTGGTCCTTCGTGGCGGTAGTCGTTGAGAGCCGCTATGTATGAGCCGGTCCATGTGGATAGCACCAGACTCACGGGCGGCACGAACCCGGGCGCCACTCGGCGTTTCTGGAGGACTATGTGGATCAGGGCCCGGCCGGTTCGGCCGTTTCCGTCGCCGAAGGGATGGATCGTTTCGAACTGGGCGTGTGCTATGGCCGCTTGGGTGAGCGGGCTGTGATGGTCGGTGTTGACATAGGCCATCAGGTCGGTCATCAACTCGGGCACCCTGTCCGGTGGGGGCGGGACGTAGGAGGCGTTGCAGGGGTTGAAACTGCTGCCTCCGATCCAGTTCTGTTCCTCCCTTAGCACTCCTCCCAACTCGGGGGTGGGGGAGCGGCTCATCAGCAGCTGGTGGACCTCCAGCATGTCGTCTGGGGTGAGCGGCCGGTTCAGGGCTCCCAGGTGTGTGGCTCGCCGCATTGCGGTGATGTTCCCCAGCACTTCATCGGCTAATCGGTCGTTGACCGCCCACCCTCTAGCGTTTTGTTCCTCGGCTGCCAACAAACGGCGAGGTCCCACCCGCAGTCCCTCGATGGCCGACGAACCCACCGACTCGGCTCTCAGCAGGAACCGGCCCAACCCGGCCAAACCGGAAGGGCGAAGATCGGATCGGTTCAGCCCTCTTATCGCTTCTTCTGCTTCGCTGATCGTAGCGGCTAACGAGCCGGGAATGGACGGATCCCACCCGGCCAACAGATCCGGTGAATAGGGGTGGTACCAGCCGCCCGTCCGATCTGCCCGGGTAGGACCCTCGAACCGAGGCGACCACCACACCCGCAGATACTCCGCCACCCCAAACTACCCCCTACCCCTCACGTCCCGTTAGCGAAAGGCAAACCAAAACCCCAACCACCCTACATGTCATAACAACAGCATACCACACAACCTGTCGCTAGCTATGTCCCTGTTTGGAAGGATGGGTGAACCAAAACGGGGGTGTGGCAACAAAACGCCTACCCGCCCACTTTGAGGGAACAGCGATGAAATATTCCGAAGGGTAGAATCGTGGCTGGAGGCCCTGGAAACTAAAACATCCGTCCCCTGGGCGGGGAATGTCTCCAAAGCCCCTCTTGTCTTAGACGATTAAGGGCTTACAAAGATGCAAGGCTTACTCCCCCCAAAGGCCGGTTCCTCCGCTGATTCCAGGGCCTCCCCCTTGAACACCCACCAAACGTCGCACCGAATACACACAATAAACAAAGTCAAATCGCCCTTGACTGTCATCAATCGTTGCGAGGGTCGGGGCGACGGCTGGGAGTAGTGGCAAAGCAAGGCAAGGCGAGGCTTGTTTCCGGTCCTGACGGGTGGACCTGCAACTTGGTTGACTTGATCTCGCCTGGGGCGTGGTAAGCCACCGTCGATCCCGAGATCCTGGAGGTGCCCCGGAGCTATAACCCCGCCGTGTAGTCGGTGGTCGTCATCCAGTGTCGCACCCCGGAGACCGGCCACGCCGGACATTTGGAACGGTCGATCCTTGCGCGGCGTCCCGATGGATGTGAACTGATATAAAGAACCGTTCAGTCTTTGATCAGTTCCAAAACCTGCGTTCAAGTCCCGCTACTCTCCGTAGTAATTCTGTACACGCAGAAAGGATAAGTAATGGACCTCTTCGATATAGCAGTCATCCTGGCTGCCATAGGCGCCTTGAACTGGGGGCTGGTCGGCCTTTTCCGGTTCGATCTGGTTGCCGCTATCACAACCGCCGGCAAGTTCGGAGACACCAACGCAGTCTCACGGATTGTCTACGTGCTCGTCGGTGTCGCCGGCGTACTGACGCTTTTCACCCTGGGTTAGGGAGAGCTCCCACCTCACTGAAACCCTGGGCCGTCCGTACCCCCTTACCTTGTTTGGTAGGCCCTGTGTGTGATGCTTGGGGCTGATCGCCC
>JAPPKG010000044.1:0-3802 GCA_026914085.1 Caldilineaceae bacterium
GCATCGGGCGAGATATAGGCAAATGTCGGCTCGATATTTTCATCCTTATCGTAGTCGACCTCCCAGAAGACCGGCCGACCGAAAAGATCATGGATCTGGTGCTGCGCAAACTGAGGATAGAGAGGGTGGTCCAGCGCCATTCCCCAAACGTTCATGTGTACCAGCACCTTGAATCCGAGGGCGTGGGCCGACTCCATGAACCGGGCGAATCCCTCCGGTCCCCCTAGTTCTTCGCCAGGCAGATTGTCGGGAACGTGGTAGTCGACTCGGCCTTCATGGCCCAGTACTTTGATCAACGTGCGCTCAGGCGGGAAAACCCGCGCAAGTTCATTCAGCCGCGCCTCCATTTCCGCGAAGTTATGGCACATCTTCCCGTCTGAAGTTACGCCATGCAGGATGGCCATGAAAGCAACCCGGCGCAGCCACTCAGGCACATCGCGCCTACTTTCAAGAGGCTCCAATCCATAGGCTTCCTCCATCCACTCGATGTAGGGATCGACGGCCTCCTCCCATGACGAGACGCGATCGATGTGCCAGGTCGGCGAGCTGTGCTCGTTGCTTAGCTCGAAGGCGTTCTCCTCCGACATGAGATGGACTTCGAGACCTTCTTCGGCGCGGTATGCCCAGAATCGCTTGAAGCGAGGGGGATGTTCATTGGAGCGTATACAGACGGTTTCCTCCTCGCCTTCGATCAAAATGAACTGCGCAGCCATGCCAGGAATTGGGCCGACAGGAAAGACGATGCCGGTTTCTCCACCGCGTCCCCGCACCGGGTATGCTCCATGCGGGTATACGAAGCACTGCCCCGCCGATTCGCCAATCTCCCATCGCAAACCAGGAGGCGTGACGACCTTGCCGTAAGGGAGTGACTCGACAAACACTTTGATTCCCTTTATAGGTTCCGAATGTTCAGCCCGGGCCTGCCAGCTGACCGTTTTCGCTCTGCTCGAGAATGAGACCTCAAACAGCGCGGCCACGCGTCCGCTGTCATCTCCGTAACTCACTTCTTGCGTACGGTAGACGAGGCGCTCACCCTCCTGTACGGGAGCGGAAAACTCGGCGGTGTAGACGTTGCTGGTCGTCAGGACCTGGAATAGAAAAGTATAGCCTTCAAAGCTGATGCGGCTGGCCACGAAGGTTCTCCTTTCGCGCAGGGGATTGGGCAAAACAGAATAAGTGAAGGTGCGGCACATTGCCGCACCTTCAGACTACTATCAAAGTAACTTCTGTACGCCGGACGCCTAGCTGGCCGCGTAGGATTTGTCCAGGCAGGCCTGGGCCTCGGCCGCCGCCTCCTGAACCAGTGCATCCAGGGGTCGTTCTTCGTTTTCAATGTAACGGGTCCAGATTCCGGCAAACTGCGGGTGGACGCAGTCCCAGTGAAATTCAGTGCGCAGGTAGTTGGGCACCTTGGTAGGCAGCTGGGCCTGCTGCCAGAATTTGCTCAGAACAGGATCCTGGTCCCAACCCAGATTCAGCCAGGTCTGCGGAGTCGGCGGCGTCCAGGCCCCCACTTCGGCCGCAATCTGGCTGCCTTCCACGCCGCTGATGTATTTCATCAACTCCCAACTGGCCTCTTTTTCCTGTGAACCGGTCCACATGTAGTACTGTACCGAGTCCCCCCACGCGAATGAATCGCCGCCCTCGCGAATGGGAACGGAGACCATATCCCATTCGAATGGGACCTCTTTCAGGTCTACAAGATTCCAGCCTGAGGCCTGGAACATGCCTACCTTGCCCGATCCGAAGGCAAATGGGCCAAGTGCTTCTGACTGGGCGCCCGACGGCGCAACCTTGTGCACGACCTCCAAATCGAGAACCCACTGAATGGCCTCGATCGAAGTTGGTGTGTCCAGCAGGCCTTGCACCTGCCGCCCGTTTTCGCTAACAATTTCAAATCCCATATTCCAGCAGAAGGCCTGGTCCCAAAGAAGTGTGCCTGGACCGGAAATGAGTGTGCCCCAGGTCCCCAACTCTTCATCGGTGAGGGCGATACAAGCAGCCAGATAATCGTCAATCGTCCAGCCCTCTACTGGCAGTGGCACGCCCATCTCCTCGAAGAGGCTGGCATTGTAGCCAACCATCCCCCAGACGCCGTCACGCGGCGTGCTGTACATCCGTCCCTCATAGGTGGCCCGCTCGAGGCAGATCGGGAACCACATCTCCTCCGCCTGGATTGCGTCGGCTTCGAGCATCGGCGTAATGTCTTCCGTAAATCCGCGGCGGGCAAAGTCGGTGGCATAATAGAAGACCCAAACGTCCGGCCCCGTGTCGCCTGCGATCATGGCCAAAATCTTTTCGGCGAAGCCTCCTTCAGGAACATCCTGCACTTCGACCTGGATGTCAGGATTCTGATCCATGAACGCGGCCGCCATATCGATATAGGCCGGCTGCCAGTCGAGAACGTCCGGGTTCCACCATGAGATGGTCGTGGCGGCAGCATCCGGTGCTCCCTCGTCTCCCGCTGCGCCTGGCGCCACCGCCGCACAGGCTGCCAGCAAGCTGCCCGCCCCAGCCAGCGCTCCCAATCTCAGAAAATCCCGACGACTCTGTTGTGCGCTTCCGTTCATCTTGTCCTCCCTGTGTGGATACTGTGAGTAGTGCCTCAACGCGTTAAGTGATTCAACCCTTTAAGCCAACCGAGGCGATACCCCCAATCAGCTTGTTCTGGGCAAGGAAATAGACGATGAGAGTGGGTAGGACCGCCAACAACGAAGCCGCCATAAGCACGTTATAGTCCGTGCGATTGCGCCCTCGCAGCAGGTTTAAACCTAAAGCGATTGTATACTTTGTGTTTTCGTTCAGATAGATCAACGGCCCGAGGAAGTCGTTCCATACGCCAATGAAGGTGAAAACGACAACGATTACCAGGGGCGGAATACACAGAGGCAGGAGAATGAAAAACAGGACCTGGAACGTATTGCAGCCATCCATGCGCGCGGCGTCGTCCAGATCGAACGGAAGCGACATGAGATACTGGCGCATTAGGAAGATGAAGAAGGCACTGCCGGTGAAAGCCGGCACTGTGAGTGGCAGGAATGTATTGATCCAACCAAAAAGCTTGAACAGAATAAAGGTGGGAATCAGGGTCACCTGGTAGGGGATCATGAGAGTCGCAATCAACAGGATGAATAGCACATCACGTCCCGGGAAGCGGAGGCGCGCGAAGCCAAAGGCAACCAGACTGGTCGAGAACACCTGCCCCAATACATTCCAAAACACAATGATCATTGTGTTTTGGAAAAAGAGCAGCACGGGAGCTACTTCAAAAATGCGGGGAAAGTGTTCCCAGACAACAGGATTCGGGATCCATTCAGGGGGAAACAGCCACGTCTGGGCCCGGCTCTTTAGAGAAGTCGAGAGCATCCAAAACATCGGGATCAGGAAGATAAGTGACAACAGTATCATGGAGAAATGGGCTGAGAAGCTGACAACCCGGCCTCGCACGCGGCGATTCCAGCGCAACTGACTGAGCCAGCCGCCTCCTTGCGTCACGGGCGAATCTACATTCATAGGTCGTCTATTACCCCTGGCTTCATGCGTCTTCCTTGCGCCGTTCAGCTTCGTAATAAACCCAGTGCGGTGAACTGCGGAATACTAGCAGCGTAACGGCCAGGATGATCAGCGTGAGTATCCACGCCAATGCCGAACCATAGCCCATCCGCAGGGTGCCAAACGCCTTGTTGTAAATGTACAGCATATAGAAAAACGTTGCTTGGAGCGGTCCTCCCTGCGTCGCAATGTAAGACTGGGTAAATACCTGAAAGGTAGCGATCAGATTCAGAACCAACTGGAAGAAGAG
>JAPPKG010000338.1:0-3779 GCA_026914085.1 Caldilineaceae bacterium
GGCATTTGGCCCCCCCCGTTGGGGGGGGGCCCCCCCCCCCCCAACGCCCCCCCTAAACCAGGCCATGCCTCGTCGACCGGGTGTCGATATTCGTAACAGGTGCCTTATCGAAGGTGTCTAGCCCGACCACGTCCCGCCAGTCACCGATCCAATCTCACTCAAACAAAACCTCGGCACTCTCTCCTCACCCTTGCGCCTGCCCTGGACCCCCCCCCAAATCAGCGGACTTCCCGGAAAGACCGGCTTGCCGGCTGCCTTCCTTCTCTCCATAGTCCGGTAAACGGTGCCGGAGACTGCTGGCACGGATTCCCCGCCAGACTGTTTCCACCCCAAATCCGGGCTGCACCCCGTGCTTTGGCAGGACTTGACATATCCGCGCCGGTTAATCATACTCGGCGGGTGTTTGCTCGCTGTCTGCTCACGCCTGCCCGCATTCGATGCCATAGCGCAGGCAGCCTTGGATGGAGAATCCCGGAGTGACCAAGACATCAGAATCGAAGAACAGGATGCAATCGTTTGGGACCAGCGCAAGGGTCGGATATGACTCAAGCGCCTTCTATGACCGAAAGTTATATGAAGGGACTGAGAGGACTGACGACGACCCATCCGCAGAGAACGCGGTCCCCGAACTGAACCGCCTCTATGCGCACAGCAGCAACTCGATGCGCGAATTGCCCGACAACAGCGTGCATCTGATGGTGACCTCTCCGCCCTATAACGTGGGCAAAGATTACGATGAGGATATGAGCGTGGAGGAATACCGCCGCTTCCTCAGGGAAGTATGGGCGGAGACCTTCCGTGTGCTTGTGCACGGCGGCAGGGCCTGTATCAACGTCGCCAATGTTGGCCGCAGACCCTATCTGCCGCTGAGCGCTTTCATCACCGCGGACATGATAGAGGCTGGCTTTCTGATGCGGGGACAGATAATCTGGAACAAACAGGCCAGCGCAGGATCGTCCTGCGCCTGGGGCAGTTGGCGTTCGCCCTCAAATCCCGTACTGAGGGACGTGCACGAATACATCCTGGTCTTCTGCAAAGGGGATTTCGCGCGCCAGAAACCGGAATGCGGGCAGAAACAGGCGACGATCGGCCGAGACAGTTTCCTGGAGTGGACGAAGAGTGTATGGGAGTTCGCAGCAGAGTCGGCGAAGAAAGTGAAGCACCCGGCGCCATTCCCTGTGGAGCTGCCGGCCCGCTGCATCCAACTCTACACCTATTCCAATGATGTCGTGTTGGACCCGTTCATGGGCAGCGGTACAACCGCCGTGGCCGCACAGGAAGCAGGCCGCAGCTGGGTCGGCTACGAGATCTCCCCTGAGTACATCGCCGTGGCCAGCGAGCGACTCGGTTTACAGCCAGAGCAGCACGAACCCGGTTCCCCAGAGGCATGTCAGCCCAACTAAGATCGCGACAGAAACTGAGTCAACTGACCACTAACCACCGGCGTTCCGCGGGCTCAGATGTGCCTGGCCGTCGGCGTGGTAGCTGCTGCGCACGAGCGGACCGCACTCCATCCAGCGGAAGCCTCGCCGCTCGCCCTCCTCGCGCAGGCGGTCGAACTGTTCGGGCGTATAGTAACCGACGATCGGCAGATGGAACCGGCTGGGCTGCAGGTACTGGCCGATCGTCATGATGTCGACGTCGTGCGCCCGCAGGTCGTCCATAACCACCAGGATCTCTTCCCAGGTCTCGCCCAGCCCGATCATGATCCCCGATTTCGTCAAGGCTTGCGGATCGACGCGCTTGGCCCTCTGCAGCAGTTCGAGCGAGCGGTGGTAGCGGGCCTGGGGGCGGACCGTCTTGTATAGGCGGTCGACGGTTTCGGTATTGTGGTTGAGGATCTCCGGCTTGGCGTCCATCACCGTCTGCAGTGCGGCCCAGTCTCCCTTGAAGTCGGGAATCAGGACCTCTACCGTGCATCCCGGCTGCAGGCGGCGGATCCAATGTATGCTCTCGGCAAAGACCCAGGCGCCGCCGTCCGGCTGCTCGTCGCGGTTGACGCTCGTCAGCACTGCGTGCTGCAGATTCATGCTCTGCACGCTCTCGCCGATGCGTCGCGGCTCATCCGGGTCGAGCAGGTCGGGGCGGCCGGTCTTGATCTTGCAGAAGCCGCAGGAGCGCGTGCAGGTGTCGCCCATCAGCAGGAAGGTCGCAGTTCCCCGGCCCCAGCATTCGCCGATGTTGGGACACATCGCCTCTTCGCAGACGGTGTTGAGACTCTTGCCCCGAAACAGCTGTTTGAGCTCGCGGAACTTGGGCGTATCGGCAGAACGCACGCGCAGCCAGGCCGGCCGCCGCCCGCGCGTAAGCTGACCGGGACCCTTGCCGTCTACCGCAGCGGGCAGGGGATGAAAGTCCAATGAGAAACTTGTCGATCCGGCGGTCGAGCCGTGCTGCGCAACCGGTACCGGATCGACACGGACCTCGCCCATCTCATTCACTTCGCTTTGCAGACTTTCTGTTGACTCTTTCATACAATCATGCTCTTGGTCTTCCGTCCCCGGAAACATCAAACCGTCTGCAGGCCGGACATTCAGGGGTTGCTGAGCTGCCTGGCGCCTTCTCTTTCAATCAGCATGGTTGCAACGGCCAGGCCGACAAACATCCAGAACAGGACGGTCATGTGCGGATAGGTTAGATTGAACCAGTAGTGATCGGCAAATCCGCTGACGAGGGCGCCCAGGATAGCGCCGCCGAAACCGAGCAGCAGTGGCTCTCGCTCGAGCGCAACACCGCCTCGCCAAGCCGCTACAAACATGCCGAAAAATCCCGTCATGACCGCGAGAAAGATCAGGAGGCCTATGATGCCCATGTTTTCGGCGACGGTCAGATAGAACATGCTGACGCCGAGATAGATGTCGATGTCGGGCACACCGGAAAAACCGACGCCGAAAAGCGGGTAGCGGCCGATCAGGATCAGTGCATCCTTGTACTCGCCGAAGCGCATCTGCGTGGCCACGTCCTGGCCGGCCAGCCCCTCCAACAGCCGGGCGACATAGTCCTGGGTTTGCGGAAGGAGAAACAGCATCAAGGCCAGCACAAACCCGATGGGCAGGAGACGCCGGTACTTGAGCACCGCAGGTACGAAGAGCGCTGCGGCCATGCCAAAAAGGGCGGAACGGCTGAATGTCCAGTAGAGAGCCAGCACAATGGTCGCGAAGAACAGTACGATCAGCCAGCGTGGGAATAGCGGCAGCGGCGAAATGAGCTGCGGCCCGACCATCGCCGCCGCCAGGATCATCATGCCCCCCAATACATTCGGGTCGACCGCCGTTCCGATCGCCCGCATCGTGCCGTCCGGATCGTCTTCGATCCAGCGCAGCGCGCCGAAACCGCCCGGATAGTCGAACCGTGCCAGCCCATTCAGCACCCGGACGGTCCAGTCTTCGGGAATTACGTAGAATACCACCGCGATCGAGGCGCACGCCCACGCCGCCAGGAACAGCCAGCGCGTAACCCACTCCAGTTCTTTGTGCGTTCGCACTGTGTTGATGACGACGAAAAACAGGCCGATACCGAGCAGGATTTCACCAAAGCGGCGGATGATAGTAGTCGTAGGGCGGCTGTGGGACATGCCGTAGATGAAGCTGAAGACCGCCATCAGCATGAACAGCCCAATCAGCAGCCCGATCGGGGAGATTAGAAACTCCCTGGCCTGCGAGTGTCTTGCTCTCCCCGCGGAGTGGGAAAAGGAAAATCCCGGCCCGCCCGCGACCAGTTTCAGGGCCCAGACGAAGACAAGAGCGCCGAGCGCAGCATCCAGAAAGGTCGGTTTGAAG
>JAPPKG010000574.1:0-31573 GCA_026914085.1 Caldilineaceae bacterium
CCCCCCCAAAATGGGTGGGCCTAATAGGCCCGACCGCCCAAAAGCGAGGAGAGAGGAAAGAGAAAACTCCGCTCGCGTCTTCCGGCGTCGCGCACTGAATAAGGCTTTATGGTTGCAGTCTATCAAGGATTTCAGTAGAACCGTTAGTCGCCAACAAGCACCAACTCTTACCTAAAATCGGAGTTCTCTTGATGACAGAACCTATTCGCTTCGGAGTTATCGGGGGCAGCGGCGTTTACCAGATGGAGACCCTGTCCGACGTGGAAGAGATCGAACTGGACACGCCATTCGGGAAGCCATCGGACGCGTACGTCGTGGGGACACTGCACGGACAGCGGGTAGCGTTTCTTGCCCGGCACGGGCGCGGGCACAGTATAAGCCCAACGCGGTTGAATCAGCGCGCCAACATTTACGGCTTCAAGATGCTGGGCGTCGAGTACCTGATTGCGGTGAGCGCTTGCGGCAGCCTGCAGGAGAGGCTGCGGCCTGGCGATATTGTCATTCCGGACCAGATATTCGATCGCACGAGATTGAGGGGGCTCAGTTTCTTCGATGACCCGGAGGTGGGAACTGAAGGGCTGGTCGTCCATGTGAGCGTCGCTCACCCCTTTTGTGACTACCTCAGCGACATTTGCTTCCGGGCGGTAGAGCAGACCGGTACCACGGCTCACCTCGGCGGCAACTTTGTGACGATTGAGGGCCCGCGTTTCAGCACGAAGGTCGAGAGTATCGCCTTTCGCCAACTGGGCATGGACATTATCGGTATGACGACGACGCCGGAGGCGTTCCTGGCCAGAGAAGCTGAGATGAGCTATGCCTGTATGGCGCATGTGACGGACTATGATGTTTGGCATGAGACGGAAGAGGCGGTGACGGTCGAAGCCGTGATCAGGATGCTGATGCACAATGCGGAGGTAGCTGTCGCGGCCGTTGCCAACGCCATCGAACTGCTGGCCGAGAGCGGTCCTTCGCCCTATGCCAATGCACTCCAGGACGCGTTGATTACCGACAGGAAGGCCGTTCCGCGGGAGGTCGTCGACCGCCTGGAGTTGATCGTCGGCAAGTATTTCGATGGATAGGGAAGGACATATTGCGGCTATGGCCACGGTTGCCGAAACAGTTGCCCAGTCTCTTCATGACGCCGGCGTCCGCCTTGCCTTCGGTATGCCCGGCGGCGAGGTCGTATCTGTTATGGAGGCCTTGCGGGAGGTCGGCATCGGCTTTGAGCTGATGCATCATGAGCAGAGCGCGGTGTTTGCCGCCGACGCCTACGCGCGGGCGACCGGCAAGCCGGGATGTGCACTCACTACTTTGGGCCCGGGCGCGCTCAATGCTGTGCCGGGCATTGGGCATGCATGGTTGGACCGGGCACCGGTCGTGTTGATTACAGCGCAGAAGCCTGACTCGGTGCTGCCGGATTACACGCATCAGGTGGTCGACTTGCAGGCCGTTATTGGACCGATCGTGAAGCGGACGCTCAAGGTGACGCCGCAGAACGCTGCTTCCGAAGTGCCGCCGACGGTTGCGCTGACGATGCAAGGGCGACCGGGTCCTGTGCATTTGCAAATAAGCAATGAAGAGGCGGAGCTTTCGATTGAAGGAGCGAGCGTGCAGACGGCACGCCAGATGTCGTTTGGCGAGGGCGAGTTGAACGGGAACGGCGGCTTGCCCGACGGGGACCAGCTTGCTCGAGCGAGGGAGATCGTTACGAAGGCATCACGTCCCGTCGTTCTGGCCGGGCTGGGTTTGGAGCCGGAGGCCCCGTACGATGCGCTGAGAGCGCTGGCGGAGGCGGCCAACGCGCCGGTAATCGTGTCTCCTAAAGGAAAGGGCGCCCTGTCGGACGATCACCCGCTGAGCGCAGGGGTCATGGGATTGACCCGCACCGATCCCGTGTACGAAATCCTGGAGGAAGCGGACTGTGTCGTTGCCGTGGGTTTCGATGTCGTCGAGTTGGTGAAGGAGTTTTCCCTGCCGAAGGGCAGGCAAACCGGATTGGCGACGGAGAATGAAAGCGTTCCGCTCGTTTGGATTGCCAACTGGGCCAACTACGACCCAGTACTGCCGGCGGCTGTAGAACTGGTTGGGCCGATGGCGGAGGCGCTGGTGCATCTTGCCGACAGCGAGTTCTCCACGGACGTGCAGTGGGGCGAATCCAGGGTGCGTGCGTTGCGCGCAAAGCTGGCTGCTGTGCCGTTGCCCACACCCGGGCCTGGCCATCTATTGCCTCAGCAGCTGTTGGAGAGTATGCGCCGTCATCTGCCTGCGGAGGCGTTGCTGGCTGTGGACGTGGGCAGTCACAAGATATTCGGAAGTTTGGAATGGCCAACCTTGTCCCCGAATTGCTTTGCGCTTTCGAATGGCCTGTCCTGCATGGGATTTGGGCTGCCGGCAGCCATCGGAACCGCGCTGGCCAAGCCAGACGAACTGGCTACCTGTCTTATTGGAGATGGCGGGATGCTGATGTGTTTGGGAGAACTGGCGGTCCTGGCACGGTTGGATCTGCCGGTGATAGTCGTTGTGGCCGTCGACAACGCCATTGACCTGATTCGATCGCACCAGATCAGGCAGGGCAAGAAGCCTTTTGGCACCGAGTTTCCTGCCCCGGACTTTTGCAAGATTGCCGCAGGACACGGCATTGCTGCAAAACGCGTTACGACACCTGAAGGCTGCGATGAGGCGCTTGCCCAAGCGGCCGCCGCCAGGGCGCCCTTCCTGATCGAAGCCATCATTGATCCCATCGGCTATCCAACCACGCCTCGGTAGCCACATCTCTCCACATCAGAAGGTTACAACTTCTCGCTGCTGGATCTTGGCGTCGTCCAGCTGCATGCCGATGCCAGGGGCAGTCGGTACGCTGACGTTACCGTTGACCGGCTTGATTGGGTTTTTGAGGAAGAACTGGTGGACTTCGTTCCACTTGATCAGATATTCCAGCATTGGCGTGGTCGGCTCGGGCCAAGCGGCGATGACATGGATACTGGCCGGGGTCGAGTGGCCATGGGGAATGACGGGGACGTCGTAGGCGGATGCCAGGGCCAGGATCTTCTGTGTCTCGGAAATACCACCGCACCAGTAGATATCAGGCTGGTAGACATCGCAGGCACCGGCGTCCATCAGTTGTTTCAGTCCCCAGCGTGTGTACTCATGTTCGCCGCCGCTGATAGGGATGTTTACCTCGCGGCGAATCTGGGCGTACTGTTCGATCTTGTCGGGCAGAACCGGCTCTTCCAGCCAGCGGGGAGCATACTCTTCCAGCCTGCGGGCCATCTGCACGGCGTACGGGACATCCCAGCTCATCCAGCAGTCAAGCATAATGTCCACGTCCGGGCCGACGCTCTCGCGCAGCGTACGGGCAAGCCGAAGG
Organism: Caldilineaceae bacterium; assembly: GCA_026914085.1. Taxonomy (GTDB): domain Bacteria; phylum Chloroflexota; class Anaerolineae; order Caldilineales; family Caldilineaceae; genus Bin5. Next base: position 3,368 of record JAPPKG010000574.1, read on the forward strand.
TTTCGCTCCATCCCCATCTTGCCGTCGGTCGGTCCGTCGCGGAAGAACCACTTGGTTGCTTGAAAGCCCTCGGCCACGAACTGTCTGGCGCGCTCCTGGACGAGCTCCGGATCCAGGGAATAGCCCAAAGCGCTAGCATAGGCCGGTACTTCTGTCCTGGTGGGTCCGCCGAGGAGCTGGCAGACCGGCGCGTCGAACCAGTTTCCTTTCAGGTCCCATAGTGCGCAGTCGACGGAACTCATGGCCATCATCTCAGTCCCTTTGCGCCCGTGCACCTGGGCCCTGTACATCCTGTCCCACAGGCGTTCGGAGGCGAGTGGGTCGTGACCTATCAGGAGGGGAGCCAGCTGGGTCTGGATTACGAAGGCCTGGTCGAAAGGAAGAGGACCGCCGCGGCCGGACACGCCTTCATCGGTCGCGATTTCGACGAAGTAGGCGGTGATGTCATAGCGGCCTTCGCCTGTCGCCAGCATTTCGTTCGGGCCCTCGGCCTTGTGTTCAGGGTAGATGTCGAGAGGCCGCAGCAGCCGCTCCTCCCAGAACTCTCCCTCGGACTCCAATATGCCCTGCAGACGAACTACCGTTACGTCGGTGATTTTCATGGTTGTTTCGCTCGCTTGTAAATTGAATGGCTACCTAACTGTAGTATACTGATCGGAAGGGGCCGGGCAATAAACTACCGGTGTCTTGGAGCCCGGTCATGCTGTCGAAGAAGTTGGACAGTGCAGTAAGGTCGATAATCTCCTAACTCCCAATTGTTCGCAAATCTCCAGGGGTCCTTGGTCGCCATTGATGGATCCTTCTTTGCGAATAGATTCCACTTTGGTGGGGCATAACCGATGAACAAGAACTGGCGCGGCATCTTTGCGATTGTCGTTACTCCGTTTACCGACGACCTTTTGCTGGACGAGGAAGCGCTTCGGCGTCAGGTGGCGTTTTGCATCGAGGCGGGTGCGGCCGGGCTGGTGGGGCCGGCGAACGCGGGCGAATTCGCGACGATGTCGGACGAAGAACGCCAGCGTTGGATCCGAGTTGTCGTCCAGGAGGCGGGCGGGCGGGTACCGGTTGTTGCTGCCACTACACACGGTCACAGGGTGCCGGCTGTAGCTCTGAGCCAGTTCGCCCAGGATGTGGGCGCCGACGGTATCATGGCGATGCCGCCTCATATCCTGCATCCGGACGCGGACGGTTGCTATGAATACTACCGCGCTCTAGACGACGCCCTGCGCATCCCGATTTGCATTCAGAACTTTATGGGGCCGATCGGGACTCCTATGTCCTCGGCATTGCTGGCGCGCATGTGCCGGGAATTGGAGTGGGTACAGTATCTCAAAGAGGAGACGCTGCCGGAGCCGCGAGCCATTTCGCGTACGCTGGCTGCGGCCGGGGATGCCTGCCGAGGCGTTTTTGGTGGGCAGGGCGGGATCTACATGATTGACGAGTGGCGGAGGGGGGCATGCGGTAACATGCCGGCGAGCCAGTCGGTCGATCTGCACACGAAGATCTGGGCCTTATTGGAGGAAAATGACGAATCCGGCGCTCGCGATCTTTTCAACCGTCTGTTGCCTCTGCTTAACTTTGAGCGCATGCATGGGGTAGCAGTTTACAAACAGGTCTTCTTGCGCCGAGGTATCTTCTCGTCGGCCGCCAGCCGCATTCCCGGCGCCTACTTAGACAGTAAGGACTTGCAGGAGTTCGAGGCCATTTGGGAGGATGTGGCGCCGCTTTTGTTGTCATGACTGAGATATGAGGATGAAACCTCTTGGGGCCAGGTAGCAAGGCCTTGAAGTCGTTCACAGTTTCGCTGTTTGCGTCAAGAGAAGACAAGAGCTGCGGTCTCCCACTTCCACATACGACGGTCCATGAACGCCACTGTAACTGCTATTGAGCTCTTTCCTCTACGCATTCCCCGCGACGAGCCATACCTGGGGCCGCTGGAGGAGTCGAACCGGCCTAACGAGAAGGGTTATATTGTACGCCCGGGCAACCGCACTGTTTACCCCGTATTTGACCAGACGCTGCTGGTCAAGGTGGTGGCGAGTGACGGAACAGTGGGATGGGGCGAGTGTTTTGGTGTGGTTGCCCCGCAGATAGCGAAGACTGTCCTGGAAGAGCTGCTGATTCCTTTTGTGATTGGGCGTAGCCCGCACGATGTTGAACGCATCTACGAGGACCTTTACGACCTGCAGCGAGTCCGGGGCCATTTTGGCGGTTACGCGCTGGATGCGATCGCCGGGCTGGACATGGCCCTCTGGGATATGCGGGGTAAATTGCTGAATCAGCCGGTCTGGCAGCTGCTGGGAGGTAAACGACACGAGAGGCTGCCGGTCTACGTTTCGGGACTACCGGGCGGGACAAAGGAAGAACGGGCTGCGCTGGGTAAGCGGTGGATAGACCGCGGTTTTTCGGCATTGAAATTTGCAGCCGTTGTCGCCGACGAAGGCGAAGTTGCCGAGATCGAAGCCATCAGGCGTGAAGTCGGGCCCGCGCCGAAGATTCTCGCCGATCTGCACTGGCGTTACACAGCGCTGGAGGCGGTCCAGTTGATCGAACGGCTATGTGAATTCGACCTGTATCTGGCCGAGGCACCGGTGGCGCCGGAGGACCTGGCAGGCCAGGCGCAGGTGGCGCGTTCGGTCAAGACGCGAATCGGTCTGGGAGAGGAGTGGCGAACCGTCCACGAATACCTGCCGCGGTTTCAGGCCCGTTGCATGGACGTCATTCAGCCGGAGATGGCCCACATGGGAATAACCGAGTTCCGGCGCATTTGCGAACTGGCGCAGGCGTTCCACTGCCAGGTGATGCCGCACGCGACGATCAATATCGGCATAGCCCAGGCGGCGAGTCTACACGTGGCAGCTACCCTTGCCAACTTTGCCATGCATGAGTACCAGCATACCATTTTTGACCGCAACAAGCAGTACATACGCAGCACGATGGACTGCCAGGACGGATACTTTTCGCTTCCGGAGGGGACCGGCCTTGGCGCCGAGCCAACCGAAGAGGTTCTGAGTTTTGTCATTAGCGGAAACTGAATCCAGGAGGAGCATCGGGTATGGGTGAGAGAGAGTTCGCCGTTGTCGATACGCACTGTCATATCGGTTTGCACAAATACGAACCGGTCGAGGTCCTGCTATTTCACATGGCGCGCGCCGGGGTTGATCAGGCTGTGTTGATCCAGTATATGGGCAACAGCGACAACCGGTACATTGTTGAGGCGATGGAGGCGAACCCGGGCCGTCTTGCCGCGGCCATGATCGTTGACGACGATGATGACGGCTCTGCCATCCGGGGGTGGGCCGAGCAGGGCATCGCCGGGATCCGCTTGCTGGCTGATTTTCGCGGCCGAGGCGGGGACCCGCTGGCGCACTGGCGCGTGGCCGACGAGCTAGGGCTGGTCGTGAGCGTCTTCAGCAGGCCGGACATTCTGCAGAGCGCCGAGTTCAATGAGGTGCTTCGCCTCTTCCCGAGGCTGTCGATGGTCATTGAGCATCTGGGGGGAGTGAAGCCGGGCGTGGACCTGGATGAGTTCGCGGCGATCACGGCACTGGCCCGCCACGAGAATCTGACCATTAAGCTGCCCGGTTTTGGTGAATTCTGCGACCTGCCCTGTCCGTTTGAGAACGTTCCGCCTCTTGCTGAGTTGACATTGGAGGCTTTTGGGGCGCGTCGCATCATGTGGGGCAGTGACTGGCCGCCGGTCAGCAGCCGCGAAGGCTTCGACAACTCTCTGACTTTTCCATTGCGCTATCTGGCGACGTTGAGCGCGGACGAGCGCGCCTGGATATTCGGCAAGACGGCCAGACAGGTCTGGAACCTGAATAGCTGAAACAGCATTTGCGCCAGTGCCTGCGCCACCTTCAGAAAGGTCCCCGGCCCCGATAGATTGTGGCCTTCACCCCAGGAATGACCTGATGCCCAAAGTGATATTCTTTACGAATCTGGTCAGCGAGTTAGCCCAGCAGGTTATTGCCCCTGCCCCCCAAGAGTGGGAGGTATCGGTCCTACCACACGATCTACCAGTGCTAGAGAAAGCCAACCAGGCGTCAGACGCCGACTTCGTGATACTATTTCCCAGCAATCTCGAAGAGGAAGTGCTGCGGTCGGCGCAAGGGCTGAAGCTTGTTCAGCTTGTCAGCGCGGGTTTCGATCGCATGCCGTTAGCCCTGTTGAAAGAGTTGGAGATACCGCTTGCCAACAACGGGGGCACGAATTCGATTGACGTGGCGGAGCACACTTTTGCCCTGATTCTCAGCGTCTACCGGCGTCTGACCGAAATGGACCGCAATGTACGGAACGATGGTTGGAAGGACATCGACAGCGGGTTGACAACCTACACAATTCACGGAAAGACGGTTGGCATCGTCGGTCTCGGCCATATCGGCAGAGAGGTAGCCAAACGACTGGTCCCGTTCGAGGCGCGGGTTCTTTACTTTGACCCGTTTCCTGCGGACGCCGAAGTGGAGCGCAGTCTGCAGGTGGAGCGAGTCTCGTTGCATGAACTACTAGATCGTTCCGATATTGTCACTTTGCATGTGCCGTTGAACGACCAGACTCGTCATCTGGTCGGCCAGGCGGAGTTGGAGCGCATGAAGTCGAGCGCCATTCTTGTAAACACGTGCCGCGGCCCGGTCGTGGACGAAGAGGCCCTTATCGAAACACTGCGTAGTGGGGGCATCCGCGCTGCAGGGCTGGATGTGCTCAGAGACGAGCCGACCGACCCGGGCAACCCGATTCTGCAACTGGACAACGTAATCTTCTCTCCACACATCGCCGGGGTCACTTACGATACCTGGCAGCGCCGTGGGCGGTTCATCTTCGACAACTTGCAGCGAGTCTGGGCAGGGGAGGAGCCGCTATCCAAGGTCGGTCATTAGGAGTTGTTGACGATTATCTGACCTGGAACGTGCAGGCCCATAGTATTGACAATCAACGAGGGCACGCGCAAGGGGTGCTCCTACGTTGGGATGGCTGATTGGAAGGAAGAGTCAGCGGCCCTTGTGTCTTTCCCGGACTCCACTAAAGCTGGTTGACGCCCTCTGTCGCGGCCTGTGCAGCTGTCAGAACTATACTCCATCTGCTTTGCCGTTCGGTGGAGCGGCTGCTATACTCCCACAGATGTACACTCTACGGCCCGCTTGGCGAGGCCTCTTATTTTCAAGTCTTCTCTGACGGGTTGAAGCGACCTGTCCGGCCAGTCGAAGACCTGGACGGTCGGTGTCAGATGGGCAGGTGCTAGTCCTCGACCGCGCTTTGACAGAGCAGAACTGCTGCCGTGCGGTCAAACTAGGAGAATCCATGTCAGACATTTCCATAGTACAAGACCTTGCTCATCGGCTGCGGGAAAACGTTGCCCAGGTAATTGTTGGCAAGGACGAAATCGTAGATCAACTGCTGGTGGCGCTCTTCTGCGAAGGTCACGTTCTGCTGGAAGATGTACCGGGGATCGGCAAAACGATGCTGGCGAAAACGCTGGCAGCCTCTCTGGGCATCAGCTTTCAGCGCATCCAGTTCACGCCCGACCTGCTGCCGTCGGACATTGTGGGCGTCAGTGTTTACAACCGCAAGACGGATGACTTCGAATACCGTCCCGGCCCCGTTTTGGCGGGCATCGTTCTCGCCGACGAGATAAACCGTGCCGGCCCACGTACGCAGAGCGCCCTGTTGGAGGCAATGGAAGAGCGGCACGTTACGGTCGACGGCGTCAGCCACGCGCTGCCTTACCCGTTCTTTCTGATGGCGACGCAGAATCCGGTTGAACTGGCGGGCACATTTCCTCTGCCAGAGGCCCAGATGGACCGCTTCCTGATTCAGCTGGCGCTGGGCTACCCTGAGCGAGAAGAGGAACGCTTGATTCTGCACCGTTTTCGCGCAGACAATCCACTGACCCGAATCAGGGCTATCGTCGAGGCTGAGGACATCCGTAAGGCGGTAGCTGTCTGTCGAGAGGTCTTTGTTCACCCTGTCCTGGAGGACTATCTACTCGACCTAGTCCAGGCAACGCGAGAAGACAAGGCACTCGATCTCGGCGTAAGTCCGCGAGGAAGTCTTGCTTTCTATCGCACGGTCCAGGCCTTGGCCGCGATCCAGGGGCGGTCCTACGTTACGCCTGACGATATTCAGCAGCTTGCCCCGCCTGTACTCCGCCACCGTTTGATCCCCGGCCCGGACACACGTCTGCACGGCACGTCGGTTGCCAGTGTTCTGGACGGCATCATTGGCTCAGTACCGGTTCCGGTTGAGGAGAACTGGCAGGAAGTGCCTGCCCCGACAGAACCGTCCGACCAAATTGGCACGTTCGGCGCGGACCTGGAGCAGGAGCTGGAGGCGGCAGTAGCTCCGGAGACTCCGGTTAACGGTCCGGGCGGTGACGAGCGAAGCTCTCTTTCGGGCTGATGGGGCGCGCTGGTTGGACGGCCGCGGTCGTAATACTGGTTCTGGCGCTTGCCACGCGCAACAGTCTCATCTTCACGATGGCGCTGATCCTGGGCCTGCTTGGGCTGGTTGTCTGGCTTTGGAGCCGCTACAGTCTGTCCGAGGTGACTTACAGGCGTCGATTCAGCGTCGACCATCTTTTTTTCGGTGAAGAGACCGACCTGCATTTGGAGGTGACAAACGCGAAGCCGCTGCCGCTTGCCTGGTTGCGCTGCGAGGATGACATTCCCGTTGCGCTTGACCTGGAACCGGAAGAACGAGCGAGGCACTATCTGCCGACGCGACGCGTTCTTGTCAACCTATTCTCACTGGGAATCTATCAACGGGTGATTCGCCGTTACAGGGTGACCGGCACACAGCGGGGCGCGTGGAGGTTCGGGCCGGTTCAGCTCATCTGCGGAGACATTTTTGGATTTCGTAGCCAGTCCAAGGAGTTTCCGGACACAACGCTGCTCCTGGTCTATCCCCGGATGTATACGCTGCCGGAATTGGGACTTGAAGCCCGCCACCCGTTTGGTGACCACCAGAGTCAGAACAGACTGATCGAAGATCCTCTGCGGCTCAGCGGAGTACGCGAGTATCTTCCCGGCGACAATTTTCGACACATTCACTGGAAGGCGACGGCCCGACGCCAGGAACTTCAGACCAAGCTGTTCGAACCTTCCGCTTCCCGCCCGCTGGCGATTTTTGTCAATATTCGTACCTTTCATCATCGTTTTGAAGGGGTAGATCCGGCACTGCGCGAATTTGCCATCAGCGCCGGCGCTTCGATAGCCCGCTGGGCGCAGATGCAAGGAGAAGAGTTCGGGATCTTTGCAAACAGCATGATGTACGCGGGCAGGCGAGTGCGCATTCTGCCCGGCGCGCACCCGCGGCAGCTTACCAGCGTCCTAGAGGCGCTGGCATATTGCGTAGGCGTGCCCCACACGACGATAGAAAGGGTCCTGCAGCAGGAGGTCGACCACTTGCGCATCGGGACATCGATCGTGCTGGTCAGCGCGACGCTGTCGGAGAATCTTCGACGAGTGCTCATCGATTTGCACGGTCGAGGATTTGCAGTCACGCTGTTGGGCATCGGCGGGTTGACTCTGGATAGAGCTATCCCTGGCGTGGCCTTCCAGCAGCTATCGCAACAGGTTCTGGAAGAGTTGCCGGTTGAACCCGATTTGACGATGCCCGAATTGGAGGCAATCGTTGCGGCAGGCTAATGTTCATGCGGCTGATTAGGCTTTCTCACATTGGATTACGATAGAAGAATCTAACAGATGAGTTCGCAGATCGCGGTGCCTTGGAGACATGCCGAGTGGAATAGCGTAGACGGAGTGCTGCTGCCGGCGCTTGTCGGGGTCATGCGCTTCTGCTGGATCTGGCCCTGGATGCTGCTGCTGCAGGGCTTTCTGGCCCCCTCGCTGTCTGCGCCGCTGATGTCTCCGTGGATGGTGATCGTCCTGCCGATGTTCAGCTTTACTTTCGCACGCTGGACCATGCCGACCCTGGAGGAGCGCAGGAATTTCCGAAGAACGAATCAGATACGGCAGCATATCGCCACCTTTGGATTTGCAGCGATCCTGTTTCTGCTGTGGCTGCGCTTTCAGCGCCCTGATTTCTGGCTGGTGGACCCGCGCTGGTTGATAGCTGCAGGCTACGATCTGATTTACTGGGACGCCGTTCCCATTGAAGTTCCCGGAACGCTGCTCTTTCTGCTTCTGGGCATCTTTCTGTGGATGCGGGGCGCGCTGGACGGGCACGGCCAGTACCGGCACGATGAGATCTGGAGGGCGTTTCTCTCGGGGGGCGCTGCGCTGGCCCTGTTTGCCTGGATCCTTCCACCTGTACCTGCTGTGGGGCAGCCGGAAGCCGGGGCGAGCCCGTATACGGCAGCTGGCGGGCAACTCTTCAATTCCATATGGTTGTTGTTGCTTTTTGCCGGTTCGGGGCTGGCAGGGTTGGGCGTCGCCAACCTGGGGAAGTCCGGCGGGTGGCGGCGCAGGGCACGCGTGTCACAGCTGATTCCCAACCGGGGTTGGATGGTCGGCATCGCCATGACGATCTGCGTCATGCTGGGCATGGCCTTGCTGGTCGGGTTGATCATCCAACCGGAAGATGCTGCCATTCTTTGGAGCGTGCTGGGGTTGATCTGGCAGGGCGTAAGCACCGTACTGATTTGGATCATTACGATCGTCGCCTACCCGTTCTTCATTTTGCTGGAGTATCTGATACGCCTGCTGCGCAGCCTGTTCGGGGACAGATCGCAAGAAACTCAGCGGAATGAACTCGCCGATGCTCCCACTCCGGAGCCGCTACCGGAACCGCCTGAAAGGGCAGTGGAGGCAATGCCAGAGCCGTTCCGCTGGATTGCCTTGCTGGTGGTAGCTGCAGGTGTCTTCATTATCTTCATGCTCGTCCTGCGCCAGTTGAGAAGCAATCCCGAGGAGGAGAGCGACGAGGTACGGGAATCGGTTTTGACGGCGAGTTTGCTGCAGTCGCAGCTCGCCGAACTTTGGGCGCGTCTGCGTTCTCGGTTCGGGCCTCTTCCTGAGGAACCGGACCCTTTCTTGTCGGTGGAAGGGGAGAGCGACACGCGGCGCTTGATACGTCTGATCTACCAGCGGCTTTTGGAAGCCGCACATATGCGAAACGCGCCCAGGCTACAGAGCGAGACACCCAGGCGCTTCGGGGGGCGCCTCGCCGCCCAGCCCGGTTTTGAAGGAGGACTGGTTCAAACCATCACAGGCGCCTACGACGAGGCCCGCTATGGTGATGAGCCACCTTCCGAGCAGACCGCATCTGAGGCTTCAGAAGCGTGGCAGCAGATGGTGTCCGACCTGACCCCTGATGAACCTGACGAAGCGTCTTAGCGCGACGCGCAACTTTTTTTGGCGTTTCTCTATTTGCCCTGTCCGGAGTATTTTCTATGAACGGCGCCCAGGCACTAATTCGCACTCTATTCGACGGCGGTGTAGACACCTGCTTCATGAATCCCGGCACGTCGGAGATGCACTTTGTAGCCGCGCTGGACTCAGTGCCGCAGATGCACTCGGTCCTGTGTCTGTTTGAAGGCGTCGCGACCGGTTGCGCAGACGGATATGCACGCATGACCGGCAAACCGGCGGCGACGCTTCTGCATTTGGGGCCTGGGCTGGGCAATGGGATCTCCAATCTGCATAACGGGCGGAAGGCCCATTCGCCGATTGTGAACATTGTCGGCGATCACGCAACCTATCACCTCAAGTATGATGCGCCACTGACATGTGATATCGAGGGATTGGCGCGGCCGGTTTCGGGCTGGGTGCGCACTTCGCCCAACTCAGGCGTTGTGGCAGACGATGGAGCAGCGGCGATTGCGGCTGCGCGAACGCCCCCGGGCCAGGTGGCAACACTGATTCTGCCGGCGGACACGGCTTGGGGCGAGGCGGAGGGCCCGGCTGCGACTCAGGCCGCGCCGGCGCTGGCTACCGTTCCTGAGGAGCGAGTCTCCGCCATTGCCCAGATATTGCGACGGAGAGAAGATACTGTTCTTCTTGTGGGCGACCAGGTCATGGGCAGCGCAGGGGTCAGCGAACTTGCCTGCAGGATCGCAGCGGGAGCAAATGCCCGGGTTGTCGGGAATCGCGCGGCCGCAAGGGTTTCAAGGGGCGCTGGGCGCCCTGTTCTTGCGCGACTTCCGTACCCTGTCGATCAGGCCGTTGCACTCTTGGCGGGGGCACGCCATGTGGTCCTGGTAGGCGCAAAGGACCCGGTAGGTTTCTTTGCCTACCCGGACAGCCCCAGCCGGCTAGCTCCGCCAGACGCGAAGATCCATCTGCTCGCCGCCGAGGATGAGAATGTACCCGGTGCGCTCGATGCGCTGAGCGAAGAGCTGGGTACGCCGGCGACTCCACCGGCAACTGCCCGATATGATAGGCCGTTCCTGCCGGCAGGCGAACTCACGCCGAATGCGGTATGGACCGCGCTCTGCGCGTTGATGCCTGAAAACGCGATCGTGGCCGATGAGTCGGTTACGTGCGGCCGGCAGGCGTATCCCCATACGGAGACGGCGCCGCCGCATGACTGGCTTCACGTAACCGGGGGCTCAATCGGCCAGGGCTTGCCGGCAGCGACGGGAGCTGCGGTGGCCTGCCCGGACCGGCAGGTGTTTGCAATGGAGGGCGATGGATCCGGCATGTACACGTTGCAGGCGCTTTGGACGCAGGCGCGTGAGTCGTTGAAGGTCGTGAACGTCATTTTCGCCAACCGTAGTTACCGCATTTTGCAGGGCGAACTGCTGAATGTGGGAGGAAGCGCAGATCCTGGCGCCCATGCGCAGGCGATGATGCGGCTAGACTCCCCGGAGTTGGACTGGGTCTCCTTGTCCGAGGGTATGGGCGTCCCGGCGGTCCGCGTTGAGAGCGCTGATGCCTTCGCGGCGGCTTTACGTCGGGGGATCGAAGAGCCGGGGCCGATGCTGATTGAGGCGATGGTCTGAGGAAGGCAGACAGCGCGGGTCGACCACGAACCTTCGTTTCGGGTATTCTCCCTTTAGGCCATGCAGGAAATCGCTTCAGACCAGTCGGCAGGAGAAGCAGTTGCGCGGGTCCTCGATGCCTTCATGGCGGAGCGAGGGTCGGTGTATATCGTCGGCGGCGCGGTGCGGGATCATCTGCTGGGCATCTCCTCGATTCCGGGCTGGTCAGGGCTGAAGGTTGATAGAAAACCTCACGACGGCGCCTTTGGCCTTTCTTCTCGTTCAAAAACGCCTGCTTCCATAACGGACCTGGACTTGGTCCTTTGCGGGCCGGTACTGCCTTTAGCGCGACGCGTGGCGGACAGGCTCGGCTGGGCCTACTATCCCCTAGACGAGAAGAGAGATGTCGCCCGGTTGATCGGGAAGTGTGCTGACGGCAAACGGCTTGAGTGCGATGCCGCTGCGCTGCGGGGCGACCTGCGATCGGACCTGCTGGCGCGCGACTTCAGTGCCAATGCGCTGGCGTTGAGGCTATCGCCGGACAGCTCTCCGAGGCTGATAGACGAATGCTACGGGATTGCGGACATTTCGTCTCGCAGGTTGCGGCGAGTTTCTGAGGGGAGTCTGAGCAGCGACCCGATCAGGTTATTGCGTGCGGTGCGCCTGGCTGTTCAGTTGGGTTTTTCGATTGAGCATGAGACGCGGAAGCAGATCTCAACTCTGGCCTGGACAGTGGTTTCCGTCAGCGCGGAGCGTTTGCGGCAGGAGATGTGGAAGCTCCTGGACTGCTCGAGGCCGGACGTTGGAATCCGGGAGTTGGATGAGCTCGGACTACTTACGCATCTGTTGCCCGAGGTCAAAGGATTGCAGGGCGTGCAGCAGTCGTCGCGGCACCATCTTGATGCCTACGACCACAGCCTGTTGGCGACTCACTATGCCGGTGAACTGCGGGACTGGCTGCGAGGGGGACCGGCGCCAGAGGACAGTATTCTGGCGCAGTCTCTCGTGCCCTGGGCGGAAGCGCTGCGCACTCATTTCTGCGAAGAGATCGCGGCCGGTCACGACCGGGCGGGATGGCTTGTATGGCATGCGCTGCTGCACGATACGGGCAAGGCCAGCAACGCCTCCGCGGACTTTGGGATCGGTGCCGAAGGACAGTCGCGCGCTGGGCACCAGGAATTGAGCGCAGAGATAGCCTGTCGACGCGTTGCGTCATTCCGATTCAGCAGGCGAGAGGCCCTCCTGGCGGGGAGCGTTGCGAGAAGGCACAGCGTCCCCCGCAGGCTGGTCACGGCGCTCGCTGAGGAGGAAGAGCGCATCGGCCCGCGGGTAGCCTATCGATTCTTTCGGGACGCGGGCAGCGTTGTGGCCGGGCAACAGTTCGTGCATGGGTTGGGGTCGGGGAGTGCGAGGCAACCACTCGACGGACTGGACGTTACGCTCCAGGCGGTATCAGACCTGCAAGCAACTGGGAGGGAGCGAGGACCTGAGTGGGGCCGGTTCCTCAGGGCAGTGGACGGTCTCTTTGACTATGCGTTTTCGCGGCCTGCGGATCATCTAGCCGCTCCGCTAGTGGACGGTCACAGATTGATGGAGCAACTTGGGCTGGCTCCTGGTCCGGTCGTAGGAAAGATTCTGCGGGAATTGGCGGAGGCCCAGGCATCGGGGTCTGTCACCGAGGTTGGCGAGGCCCTAGCGCTGGCAGAAGACCTGCTGGCACAGGAAGACGATCAGACCGGGACGGGGATTTGAGTTCGAATCACTTTGGGGCGGTGACGCAGCTGGAGGGATTGCCGAGGGTTGCTCAGGCCCGGCTGGCGGCCACTACCCGCTCCAAGCGGGCCCGTGCTGCACCGCTCTTGAGGACTTTCCTGACGCGGGCTATCCCATCCGGAACATCCCGAGCCAGGTCGAAGAGGTGGAGGATAACACCGGCGGTCAGGCAGACCTGCTCGGTGGCGTCTCCATCCGCGTCTGCGAGTACGGCTGCGTTCAGGGCTGCGTGGCCTGCTGCGTCTGCGGGACCGGGCACACGTACCCGTTCCCGGTGACCGAGAGCAGCGGGATCGAGGATCAGGTCGGCTGCTGCGTCTTCAGCGAAAACACGTGACTTGCGCCCGACGGCCATTTCAACGGAACCTTCTTCTCCCTGGACTATGTAGCTACGCTTTGTACCGGTCTGGACGGCGCGCAGTCGTTCGATGTAGTTCCCGTGGAAGAATCCGCTGACCTGATAGGGCGCGTTTGCCGGATTCAGGAGTTTCTCCACACTGTTGAGCACGGTTCGAAGGCCGAACTGGCGGCGCAGAGGCAGCAGGGCGTGCCATTGCGGGGCGAAGTGTGCAGCGGACAGGTAGCCGACCCCAACGGCTTCGATCATGAGTTGCACGGCATCGGGTTCCAAGTCATCGGCGACTCCCAGTTCGCGCAAGACCGGTCCTGGCCCGATGCCCTCCTTGGTAGGTACACCTTCATCGCCGTGCAGGACGACGGGCAGCCCGATCTCAGCGAGAACAATGGCAATGGCTGGCGCCAGTTGTGCGCTCCTTACTTTGCCGTCGTAAGGCACGGCAAGGTCGAGAAGCCCCTCGACACGGGGTCGGATTTGTGCAATTGTTTCTGCCCGTAGCAGCGCGGTGAAGCCCCGAACCTCGTCGACAGCCTCGCCTTTCACCCTCTGTGCAATCAGGAAGGCGCCGGCCTGCGCCGGAGAGCAGGTCTGCTCGACGATCTGGCGCAGAGCTTCGACAGACTCCTCGTAGGTCAGATCGCGTTTGAGTTTTTCGCCGCGCCCGACTGCCTGGACAAAGGGAATGAATGGGGCCGGATCCCTGTCCGTTTCATAGTGGGAGCGGACTTCTTTGGTCGCGGCCAGCATTTGGTTCTGTCCTTAGCAATAGGAGAGGAGGCGGGAAGGGAAGATGTTGTTCAGTCCGCACTCCCGAGCTGGCTGAGAAGCGAGTCAATGTCCGGAGCGGACGGTGCGCTCAGTTCGAAGGTCAGAGGCTCGCGGGGGTCGTTGGCGACGCGGGTGACGGTGGCGTCGTCGCCGAAGATTGGGGCGAGATTGTCTGAGAGCTGGGACAGGGCAGCCGCGGCAGCAGTATCGGCGCCGTCACCATTGGCTGCGTTGGCGTAGTTGAGCCGGTCCAGCAGAACGATGGTGGCGGCGTCTGTGCGCAGCTTCAGTTTGCCCTTCAGCTCAACGTCACTCTCCGTCAACTTTACCCCGTTCAACGCCTGAGACAGTGTCGTGCCTAGAGCTTCCGACAGGTCTGATCCGGCGTCGCGTTTGCGTACATACAAGAGACCGGGCTTGGCGTCGGTCAAGTCAACTACATAGTCGGCTTCGTGGCCGACGAGAAGAATCGCGGGACCGTCCACGATATGCTTATAGTCGGCCACGTCAAGAAGCAACTCATTGGGCACGACGTTTTCCCGAATCCAGCGGTGGAAAACAGGGATAAAGTCCTCGACGTCAATCGAAAGCTCTTCAAAGAAGAATTTAACGCTCAGGCGATGGGGCGCAATCATCGTCTACTCCAGGGGCGGTGAAGGTTGTGGTCGACTGTACCAGGCAAGCCAAGTACAGTCGACGTAGTGCTATCAGATTTCTACCAGGACATTGCCGCCGACCTTGGATTCGCAGGCGTGGGTGGCCTCGATGAACAGGAGCGCCTCTTCGATCAACCGGTGGGCGGAATCATTGTCGGGATTTGGATTGGGGTTACTGTGGCGGTCGAGCAGGTACTGGCCGAATTTCCCCTTGGCGTACTGATCGAAGAACAGTTCGGTATCGAAGAAGCGGGACTTGAACTCCTCTACGATGCGATCGGGACTGTCGCCCACATCAAGGAACTGGGTCCGCACCAGGGCCCTGGCAGCCTTGAGCATGGACGAATAGGCCAGGGACTCGGCCCGGGCCGGGTCGTCTTCGTCGAGGGCAATTTGTGCTTCAAAGGCTTCCGATTCAGCGGGTGAAATCTCCATCGAGAAGAGGGAGACGACCTCGCCGGCACATTCACCGATGCCGATATCGCCCAGGCTGAAGACGCGGGAATCGCCCCAGTCCGAGAAGAATTCCGGCTGTTGTTCAAAGGCTGGTAAATTCATGAAGGGCTGAATTATGCTGCGAGCTTCCTTCTTGCCGATGCGTCCAATCCACTCCTGGAAGGTTTCGCCCTTTGTTCGCTCTTCCACGTAGCGGGAGGTGATGGTATCGACGACTTCGGGAACGGTTTTGGAAGGAACGGCGCCGACGGCCAATCCGTAGCTGCCGGCATTGTCGCGCCACTTGCCGCCCAAAATGACTTGGAAATGGGGCATCTTGAAGTTGCCGGAGCGGCGGCTATTGCCGAAGAAGCCGATGTCGGAAACATGGTGCTGGCCGCAGGAGTTGAAGCAACCGCTGATTTTGATTTTCAGATCTTTGATGGCGTCAGGCAGGGATGCGCTTTTGGCGGTGAGTTGCGTGCGCAACTCGCCTGCGAGCCCGCGTGAGGAGGCGATGCCCAGTTTGCAGGTATCGGTACCGGGGCAGGCGGTAATGTCCACGATGGTACCGGCGCCGGGATCGCCCAGGCCGATCGCTTTCAGTTCTTCGTACAGGGCGGGCAGGTCGGAATCGGACACCCAGCGGAGGACGATGTTCTGTTCAACGGTGGTACGGATGTTGTCGCCGACGTATTTGCGAGCAATGTCGGCGAGATCCCAGGACTGCTGGGAGGTCAGATCGCCCAGGGGCAGATTTACGGTGACGACGCTGTAGCCCTCCTGACGTTGATCATAGACGTTGGTTTCGAGCCACTGGTTGAATTCGAAAGAGTGCACCTGGCCGTTCAAAAAGGTCGGCGGCCTGGTCGGCTTTTCCTCGTAATACGGGAGGGTATCGAGGTAGGCGGTCCAGCGGTCGTCGTGCGGCAGCGTCTTGCGTTCCTCATCGACGAGGCGGCGGAACTCTTCGATACCCAGTTTGGCGACGAGAAATTTGATGCGGGCGCGGTTGCGGTTGCGCTTTTCGCCAAGCCGGGCAAAGACACGGGCGACTGCCTGCGTCTGCGGCAAGATCTCCTCTTCGGGTGTAAATTCGCTCAGGACCTTGGCCTGATGGGGAACGGTACCCAGGCCGCCGCCCACAAACACCTTGAAGCCGCGCTTAGGCTTGCCGTCCACTTCCTTAATCTGGGCAAGGTAGCCCATGTCATGCATCATGACCAGGCCACATGCTTCGGCTTCGCAACCGGAGAAGGCCGGCTTGAATTTGCGGCCGAAGTCC
Organism: Caldilineaceae bacterium; assembly: GCA_026914085.1. Lineage (GTDB taxonomy): Bacteria > Chloroflexota > Anaerolineae > Caldilineales > Caldilineaceae > Bin5. The sequence goes on from JAPPKG010000574.1 coordinate 19,522, forward strand.
TGCACATCGTCATGGCCGAGCAGGAACCGGGCGTAGGCTTCGGAGTAGGGCGTGGCGTCAAAGACTTCGGTTTGGCAGACACCGGCCAGATGGCAGCAGGTGACGTTGCGGACGGAGTTGCCACAGGCTTCGCGAGTGGTGATGCCGACCGCGGCCAGACGACGCATCATGTCGGGCGTGTCCTCGATATGCACAAAGTGCAGCTGAAAATCCTGGCGCGTCGTGACGTGCAAGATGCCGTCGGAGTATTCGTCTGCGACCTGGGCCAACATATCAAGCTGATCAGGTGTCAGACCTCCGCCGGGCACTTTGATGCGCTGCATGCCGGGTGCGTGCCAGAGGGTATCGGGTCCTTTTACCCGGTTCTTTTCGTCGAACGCGAGCTCCCGGCTTTCAAAGCCGTCGTGCCGCTGGCCATTGTCGTAGCGCTGGCCGTACACGCCGCGACGCAGACGCGTTTCGGCGAAGACCTTTTCGTCCAGTTTCGCTTGACCCATCAGTTCCATCTGGCCTTCAAAGATATCGATTTCATGGGCCAGATCATCGGGCATTTCATCCGCCAAAATGTCTTTCCAACCGATGTTCGACACAGTTGTCTCCTTACCTGTTGTCTGCTTCGCGGCCAGAATGCCGGCCAGGATGAAGCGGGTAGCCCAGTATAGCGCTCAGTACCGATTCTCTCGTGTCCAACCGACCAATACTGGTAGGGGCTGACGAACAAGAACGGTAGAGCTTCGGGGCCATCTCGACTCATTCTCGTACTGGGTCGCTGTTGACAGCAATTGTAGGGCAGTCACGCTTGATTTGTCAAGCATGTTATGTCGACGGGTGCATTCTACTTTCGCGGTGTGGGCTTGTTTGCTTCGGGGACGATGCGCCTGGCGTATGGGGCTTGTGTACGATAGTAAACCTGAACCCACATCTTGTAGAGGCCTGTGAGCGAAGACCGTGTTTCATTCGGGCATACTGGCGCTATTCTTCCCGAACTGCCGGACAGAAGGATGCAGTTGAGAACAGTCCAACTCACCGGGATACGTGTACAGGACTGCAAACTCGGGTGAGGCCGTCGAGTGCTCTCAGAAGATAAAGGTGAAATAGAGATAGGGAGCACCATGTAGGGGACGCTGCCGAGAGTGAGGAGCTCCACGCGAGGCGTTTCAGTTTAACGCCAGGTTCTCTCGCGTACTGTCGCTGATTTCGGATAAGCAGATGATTGGCGCAGGTCTTGCCATTTTTTTTTTGGCCTGTCCTTTTGATCCTTTATACTTTTTTGGTCATGTTGATTTGGTGCACGTGTTGCCGGGGACATGCTAGGGTTTGGCGACCTGACGGCGGCACTGACAAATCTGGAGGAACCGTCAGGACGGCATTCTTAAGTGATTTCCCTGCTCGTTGGGGAACACACTTTTCTCATTGGGGGGGAGAACACTCGGAACCAGCCAGGAGGCGTGATGAGGGGAAACCCGGACGTCGAGGGACGACGACTTCACATTACCATCACACTCGCTGCGGCGCGAGGTTTAGCCGGGGGCGTTGCGGGGGCGAAGCCCCTGCACAAGGGAGGGCCGAAGGCCCGACCGTTCAGAACTGCAGTAGTCAGTGGTCAGTAGTCAGTTGTCAGAGACTGCGAGGAGCAGTTGAGGATAGGAATCAAAAGGAGTGAGGATGGGGAACTTCGCTAGCCACTTCCGGCAAGGCACGCTGATTGCGGTGTAGTCGTTGCGAAAACTTTATCGAAAGGCAACAGGAATTTCACACTCGCAGGATACATTGGTAGGGGCGGGTGCGAGCTTGGTACATATGAATAAGACTAAGGAGTCAAGAATGAATGGAGAAAGAAATAGGCCCGCAGTGTCCTCGCGTGTGAAAGGGCGCCGGACAGCAGCCGGGCGGGGAAAGAGGAAAGTAAGACTTTTGGTGGCACTGCTGATTCTGATTGCAGTGCTTGCCAGTGCGTGCGAAGGGGTGGAGACCCCATCAGCCAGTTCAGGGGAGACGATGGGATCTGGTGCTGAGCAGGCGGCGGCCCCAGCCGAAGAGGGCGAACAGGCGCAGGCTTACCTGGACCTGGACAGCGAGACGCTGGACATGAACGCGCCCATTCCACTGGATCCGAGCATACGCAAGGCACAATTGGACAACGGCCTGACGTACTATATCCGCCACAATACGGAGCCGGCCAACCGGGCAACGTTAATGCTGGCGATCAACGCGGGCTCCATACAGGAGGATGAGGACCAGTTAGGTTTGGCCCACTTTGTTGAGCATATGATGTTCAACGGAACCGAGCGTTTTCCCAAGCAGGCCTTGATTGACTATTTTGAGTCGGTTGGCATGACATTTGGGCCTGACGTGAACGCTTATACCTCGTTCGATGAAACGGTGTATTTCCTGGAATTTCCCACCGATGACGAGGACATAATCAGTACGACGTTCCAGGTAGCGGAGGATTGGGCCAGCCGGGCGACGATTTCGGATGAAGAGGTGGAAGGGGAACGCGGCGTTATCCTAGAAGAGGAGCGCTTGCGTGACCAGAACGCGAGCGGCAGGCTAAACAAGCAGTTGTTCCCGCTCTTGCTGGGGGAATCGCGGTATACTGACCGGATGCCGATCGGCGACATGGATATCGTGCAGAACACGCCGGCAGAGACATTGCGGAGGTTCTACCGGGACTGGTACCGGCCTGATCTGATGGCGGTCATTGTCGTGGGCGACATCGATGTTGACGCTATCGAAGCCAAGATCACCGAGCATTTCGGCGGCCTGACGGCGCCGGAGCCGGCGAGGCCCAGGGTTTCCTACTCTCTGCCGGACTACGAAGACACGGGATATCTGATTCTCACCGATCCGGAGTTCCCGGTAACGATTGCTCAGATCATCTACCGGCAGGCGGCCCCGGACCTGAACTCGGCCGGTGTGTTCCGCGACCGGCTGATCGGCAATCTGTTCTACAAGATGTTGAATTTCCGACTCGACGACCTAACCAGGGAAGCGGACTCACCCTTCCTTGGGGCATTTGTCAGCGAGGGGCAGTTAGTGCGGGGCAACAACTACCAGGTGGTTGGCGTACAGGTGCGCCAGGGGGAGGCCCTCTCCAGCCTGGAGGCTGCCCTGACCGAGGTTGAACGCGTGCGCCGGCACGGCTTCACGGCTGCCGAAGTGGAGCGGGCCAAGTCGGAGATCTTGAACACGTATGAACGGCTCTATAACGATCGTGAGAATCTGCGCAATCACTCGCTAGCCAGCGAATACAGCCGCAACTACCTTGAGAACGAGACTGTTCCGGGCATCGAGGTTGAGTACAAACTGGTTGGCCGGCTGCTGGAAGGGATAAGCCGAGACGACGTCAATCAGAGGGCGGAGCTCTACGTAGGTGGAAGCAATCGTTCGGTATTTGTCGTCGGGCCGGAGCGGGACGCGGACAGTCTGCCCAACGAGGGCGAACTGGCGGCAGTTTTCGCAGACATCGGGGCGAAGGAGGTAGAGCCCTACCAGGACATCGAAGCGGTTACAGCGCTCTTGACCGAAGTTCCGGAGCCGGCAAAGATCCTCTCCCGTCAGACTGACGAGACATATAACATCACGGATCTGACGCTGGCAAACGGAGCGAGAGTACTGCTCAAGCCGACTACGTTCAAGGAGGAGGAGATTCTCTTCAGCGCGTCCAGCCCAGGCGGGTCCTCGTTGGTCAGCGATGAAGACTATCCGGAGGCGGATTTCATCGACAGCATAGTTAGCCAGAGTGCGGTGGGCGATGTGAGCTACGCGGCGCTGCAGCGGCTACTGGCCGACAAGTCGGTGGCGGTCTCGCCCTACATCGGCGAGCTGGACGAAGGATTTTACGGCCATTCCGGCCAGGAGTACATTGAGACGCTGTTTCAGCTCGTATACCTGTACGGCACGCAGCCGAGAGCAGATGACGACGCCTTTGCAACGCTAAAGGACCAGTACACTGAGTCACTGCGTAATCGAGAACTGGACCCGCGCAGCGCGCTGACAGACGCCTTCATCGAGGCCCGTTACGGAGATTCCGTACGACGCAACGTGCCCACGCTGGAGATCATCAGCTCGCTGGATCTGGAGCGGGCATTCGCCATCTATCAAGAGCGATTCGCCGACTTCAGCGACTTCACATTCGTGTTTGTCGGCAATTTCGACCTCGAGCAGATGGTCGACTGGTCGCAGCGGTACCTGGGTAATCTGCCTGCACTGGACCGTTCGGAGACATGGCAGGACGTGGCACCGGACCCGCCTACGGGCGTCGTGGAAGTTCCCGTCTACCGCGGCCAGGACGAGCAGAGCTTGACGACCATACTTTTTACTGGGCCTGGTGAGGACACGCTGGAGAACCGGCTTCACTTGCGCATGCTGGAGACGATCGTGGATATCCTGATGCGTGAGGAGCTGCGTGAGGCGCTAGGAGGCGTGTATGCGTACGGGGCATCTGCCTCAATGGAACCGGACCCGGACAGCCTGTATGAGATCTCACTCTACTTTGGCAGCGATCCTGCCCGAGTACAGGAGTTGGTAGATGCTCTGTTCGGACTCATCGCCGAAGTGCAGGCTGACGGGCCCAGAGAAGACCTGCTGGAGAAGGCCAGGATACAGATCGTACGCCAACGTGAGGAGCAGTTGGAACAGAATAATTACTGGCTGCGGGTCCTGGAGTATTGGGCCTCGGACGATGACGTCGATCTGGCCAACTTTGTCGATCTGGACGTTGTGGAGAGCAGAACCAACGCTGTGACGACGGAAGAGGTCCAGGCCTCGGCGGTAGCGTTCCTGCCGCTGGACCGGTATATTCTGGTATCGCTCTATCCGGAAGATTTTGAGGAATAGCGGTTGCCGAAGGGATAGACGAGAGCGGGCAGTTGACAGTCAACTGCCCGCTTTTTCATGTCAGAGCGGAGCGCGGCTTCAATGACCGTAGAAATGTTCGGTAGGATCGATAACGGAGTCCTGCCAGTCCAGATAGCGGGCGGCCTCCTCCAGATTTGCTGCCTTGCCGTCATCGACCAGTTGCTGAAGGGTGTCAAGCTGCATTTCGGTCAGCGTACCGGATTGCAAAGCGAGCAACCAACTGCTGAACTCCTCTTTTTCATCAATGCGCGCCATGGTCTGTTTTCCTCACTTTTTGGGCGCGAGCGCCGCTTCATATCGTAAACTCGACGTCGCTGCCATCTTCAAAATAGAGCTGCAGGTGTAGGGCATTGAGCCTGAAGTGGCTCATGCCCAAGCAGGCGCGTTCTGCCTGTGTGCGCTCGGCGGAGGCTTTCGCCCAGCGGCTTTCGCGGCCTTTGTGTTCAAACTGCAGGTAGCTACCATCCTCAAAAAAGAGAACTGCCTGGTTGAACTCTGAATTGGCAACGTAGCGGACAGCATGGGCAGCGGCGCTTTGCGCCTGGGAAAAGGATACCAGTTCGAATTGAAGGGAGCCATTGTCGCCGTTTGTTCGCTCTTCCATCTGGAAGCCTTTACACCTGCCAGAGTACAGATCTTGCGATTCGGTGGGCAGGCTCTAGTTCATTGCGTTGTGGTGTTGGGGATGACTATACATTAGCCAATGTGATCGCGCAAGAGATTGCTTTGGGTGGGACAAGGCAGAGCATGTAGTTTCGAACGCCAGAGTGGTAAACGGAGGGCACCCACAAGTGGTGCCCCTACTTTAAGAGGCTTGCAGCGACTGGTTAACTCGTGATGCAATAGCCTATCTGCGTCTGAAGCGGGAGGCCTGTCAGCTGTTGGCAGGTTGGGAGGGTATGGTATTTGAAATGCTAACTGGTTGGCGGGTTGGTCGTGTATGCCGCCAGATTTTCTTGGGGTGAGCGTGTGTGCTACGATTGCGGCATTCGTGTTGGTACATTCCAGAGATCAGAAATGGAGTAGTCCAATGAAAAAGCTGCTCAAGTTCCTATTCTTTGTCGGATTCGCCGCGGGGGTTGTTTATGTCCTAAAGCAGGCTTTGGGGGGTACGCAACCGGAAGGGGCAGGAAGCGGCGTATTGCCTGAAACGCCGGTGACCCCATTGGAAGATATGCCTTTGGGCGGCGAGGTAAGTCCTCAACTCCTGGACATCCTAGTGGACCCAGAGGACAAGGGATCGCTTCAATTGATGGACGACAGCAAATTCCTGCTTAACCCCCGCAATGGCTATCGCTATCCGATTCGCAATGGGATTCCAGTGATGCTCATAGAGGAGGGGAAGAAGTACCAGGATGAAAGCCTGATTCAGAACGGGCAAGAGCAGACGGAGGCTTCGTCGGCCTGAGGTTGTTCCCTTTTGCCGGGGACAGAAGACCGGCGTACGGGAGGGCATGGCGGAAGCCGTTTCACGTACGGCGGAAGCCCGGTCCAAATGGTAGTACAGTGCAAATCGCAGAGGAGCCTGGCGGCCGTTAGGACGCCGGGCTTTTTGATTCTCAGAGGCTGTGCCGGCTCTGAAGAGTTCCTATCAGGCGAGAGCCGCCGGGGGGCTACCGTCTGGCTGGCGCCTCAAGGGGTCTGTAGGGAGCTCGATGGTAAAGATTGCGCCGTCACGGTTTTCCACGCTCACACGTCCGCCATGCGCTTCGACGGCGCTCTTGACGATGGCAAGGCCCAATCCAACGCCGGGAAGCTGTTCGCTCATTTCGCCGCGATAGAAGCGCTCGAAAATCTGTTCCTGGTCGGCGGGCTGGATTCCCGGCCCACTGTCGGCTACGGTCAGAAGCGTAGCATGGGTTTCCCCGGCTGCGGCGAGTTCGACGAATCCCCCTGGCTGGGTGAATTTCAGGGCGTTGTCCAAGAGGTTGGCAAGCGCCATCCCCAGGCTGGCCCGGTCACACCAGATTGTGTCGAGTCCTTCGGACAGATACAGGCGCAGGTCGATCTGTTTGGCCGCGGCAGTCGACCGGAATGGGGCCAGAGATTCTTCCAGAAGGCCTGCGAGGTCATGTTGGGCGATATCCAAGGCTGCGACGCCGCCTTCGAGACGGGAAAGGTCGAGCAGGTGACTGGTCATCCATTGCAGTCGTTCCAGTTGTCGCTGGCTTTCGCCCAGGAACTCGGAGCGCGTTTCGGGTTCTCCTCCGGCCTGGCCCTGCAGAATCTCGATAAACTGGCGGAGGGCAGTGAGGGGGGTACGCAGTTCGTGGGAGGCATCTGCGATGAAACGGCGCAAGGCGTCTCGTTCAGCGGCCAAGTCGGCAAATGTTGCTTGAAGACGTGCTGCCATGCGGTTGAAGCGGCGGGAGAGGTCGCCGATTTCACCGACCGTTTCGGGCGCGCGTACGGCCAGGTCTCCTTCTTCCATCTGCTGGGTTGCGGTTTCGAGGGCCATCAAGGGAGCAGTCAGCGTCCGGCTCATCAGGAATCCGAGCAGGACGGCCACGAGGACCGCGCCCAGCCCTGCCACCATGAGCGCGCGACGAATGGCGAGAAGCGGCTCGGCGAAAAAGGTGAACCTGTTGGTCATCTGGACGTAACCCACAATCTGATCGTCATGTTGGACGGGGACGGTAACTTGAGGCCCTTCTGCAGGCGGGGGCACGGCCCCGGGGGCGTAGCCGAAAACAATTCGCCAAATTCGCGGCGTCGAAAGAACATCGAGCGTCACGGCGCGATTCTGCGTTGTGTTTCCGTTGACAGGTGAAACGTCACCAGGATCGACGATGACCAGCCTGTCCCCCAGGAAGCCGGGCCGTCTTTCGAGCGACAGGGCGGCTGCCTCCTCATCCTGTGTGCCGCCTTCGTTAAGGTCCATGGCGAACATTCCGCGCGGGTGCCCGGAGCCGGAGATCACGATGACGGGGTTGACCATCTCCTTTTGCCAGTTTTCTCTATCACTGCGAGAGAGGTCCCGGAGCAGGCTCAGGACTGCAGGCCTCGAATCCAGGGGGGCAAGGCGCATCTGTGAGTGGGCAAGCGCCCGATGATCACTGTCGAGAATCGTCAGTTCCGTATTGGTAAGGAAGCCGGAAGTTATCGCCAGTTGTTGGAGACGAAGTCCCTGATTCGAGCGGACCAGGAGGGGCTCAGCCATGCGTGCTACGGCCTCGGCGTTGAGGACGAGCGTCTCATGTTCGCGGGCGGCCATGTATCGAGTGAGCAGGCCGAGGGCGACGACTCCGATTAACAGGATCGTCAGCAGAGTCAGGGCAGCGTAGCTAATGATCAGACGCCAGCGAATCGAGTTCAGCATATTTGCATCTTTACCCTGTTAAAAGACGGGCCAAGCGGTCTCGTCGCGTCGCCTTGCGGGCAGGTCCTACTTAGACATGTCCGCTCTGCGGTCCGGCAGCCGGCTGCAGAGCGGAGTGTGTTATGGATTTGCCAGCTTCTGAGGCGGGTGCACCTCACTGTGGAGGGTCGCCTCAGGAGCTGGTGGTCATCAAGGCCGATATGTTCTATGAACTGCTCTGCGACCCATGGGCGTTCTTCTGCTCTTCCTGGTCATGCAGTTCCTTCATCTGCATGCGGAGGCGTTCAAGAGGCATGATAGAGACACCCAGAAATGCCCTGTCTTCGTCTTCGGGGTGGGCGCCGAGGGAAACTGTCGTTGAAATGGTTTCACCGTCGCGCATTACTGTTATTTCCACTTCGTCACCTGGGCTGTGACCGGCCAGGGCCTCGACCAAATCCTGATAGTTGGAGATCTCGGTGTCGCCAACCGCGGTGATTGCATCGCCTTGCTGGAGTTCTGCGAGAGCCGCCGGTCCCTGGTCTTGCACGCTCATCACGAGTGCCCCGTCGGGCAGTTCGGTGAAGGGGAAGCCGTTGCCGAACCGGCCGCCAAACGGCATTGCGAAGCCAAAGCGGTTGCCCCACGGCTGACGGCGGTCTCGATCTGATCGGTTCATATCGCCACGCAATCGTTCTGCCGGTGCGATGCTAACGCCGATGAAGGCTTTTTCGTCGTCATCCGGATGTGTGCCGAGCGTCAGACTCAGGATCGTGCTCTCTCCTTCGCGATCCACTGTCAACTCGACAATGTCACCGGGGCTGTATGCGGCAACAGCCTCAGCCAAATCTCTCATACCTGTAATTTCGTTGTCGTCAACGGCGGTGATCAGGTCGCCGGCCATCAAGCCGGCTGTTGCGGCCGGGCTCTCGTCCAGCACTGCGTCGACCTCCGCGCCGTTGCCAACGAAGATGGGGAATCGTTCCATCCCTCTGAAACGCTCGAAATTGGGATTGTTTCCGAAACCGCGCATAGCTGGAGCCCGACCGCGCTGCGCTCTCATGCCCTGGATCGGGGGAGCATCCGGCGCCACGCCTAGTAGTGGGTAGCCGTCCCTATCGGCGAGAGTGACGGAAATCGTCATCTCTTCGTCGCCGCGCTTCACAGTGAGTTCAAGGGTGTCGCCCGGATCGCGCATCAGGATGACGTGCTGCAGCTCGGCGGCGGTATTGACCATGTCTCCGTCGATTGCCAGAAGGATGTCGCCGCGCGCAAGGCCGGCCACGGAGGCTGGGGTCTCCTCGCCGACGGCCACGATCAAAACGCCGGGTTCCGGCTTGATCCGGTTCGACAGCGAAGCGGCCGAAGCGGTGCCTGCCAGGGCCAGAAGGGCAAGGAGGGCCACTGAGACCAGGACCCCAAGTTTCCGTTTGGACACGTTAGGCGAAGGTATCGTGCCGGTCATTCGTATTTGCTGTCTCATTCTTTTCTCCTTTAGCTGTGCTACACAGTGCGGTTATACCAGTGACTACAGTTACAGTGTAGCGCCTCAAATTGAAAGGCTGGTTGCCTTTACATTAAGGTTTCGCAATAAAGGAAAACTCCTTTGCCAGCCGGCAAATTGGGCTGATGAGCCTGTTCAGACTTGGGGCCAAGAATGACGAGCAACGCTATTTGAATCATGGCGGCTGAGCAGCCGGCGACCAAGCCAGAGGACATTTGTGCATTAGAAAGCAGCACGCAGTTTGTCTCAGCTCTGGAACTTGTAACCGAAGCCGCGGACAGTTACAAGTTTTGTCGGGTTGGCCGCGTCGCGTTCGATCTTCTGGCGCAGGTGCCGGATATGTACGTCGACTGTGCGGTCGCTGTTGACATCGCCTTCGTATCCCCACACGGCCTCGACGAGGCCACTGCGGCTGACCGGCACGTTGGGCCGAGCGGCAAGGTAGTGAAGCAGCCGAAACTCGGTAGGCGTAAGCTCGACGATCTCGCCCTCCAAGCGCACTTCGAGATGCGTCAGGTCGATTTCAAGGTCCTCGAAACGATGGACCTGGGTATCAGATTGGGCAGCCAATTCGCCGTAGGCGCGGCGCAAGAGGGCCCGAATCCGGGACACCAGTTCGCGCAGACCGTATGGCTTGACCATGTAGTCGTCGGCTCCCAGTTCCAGACCAAGCACCTTGTCAAGTTCTTCATCTCTGGCGGTCAACATCAGGATCGGTTGACGATGGCTTTGGGAACGAAGGGCGCGGCAGACGTCATAGCCACTCATATCGGGCAGACGCAGGTCGAGAGTGATCAGGTCGGGCTGTTCTCTCTTGGTCATTTCAAGTGCCTGGGCGCCGGTTTTGGCCCAGAAGACTTCGAACCCTTCCTGCTTCAGCGCGTACTCCAGGCCCCTGGCAACGGCTGGTTCGTCTTCCACAATCAGAACGCGTTCCCGTTTCATGCTCCGATCTCCTGAGAATGCGGTCGTATCGGCGCTTTGAGGTGAAGGAGACTACATGAAGCCGTACATCTCGCGGCCTCATTTTTTTGGCGCCGACCTGCAGCCAGTGTACAATACGTGGTCGTAGTATACCTATCAAATAGAGGCTTTGCTACAGGGGAAGCAAACGGAACGGGCCCCGGGCATAAGACGAGGGCCACAGCCCGGTACACTGGGGCAGCAGAGTTTTTTGGTCCTGCTTTATGCAGGAGAGCAGGTCGGTTCACCCTGAGCAGTCGCTGGAGACGGGAAGGAAGCTAAAACGATGGCTCGCATGAAAGTATTGCTAACCGAAGATATTCCAAGTTTGGGTCTTGCCGGCGAAGTCCACACGGTGGCAAGAGGCTATGCCCGCAACTATCTGCTCCCGCGCAGAGAGGCGATTCTGGCGACCAAGGGCGCTTTGAAACAGGCGGAGGATATTCGCCAGGCGGCGATACGGAAGCGTGCGCAGGAACGGTCGAACGCCGATGCCCAGGCGGAGGTCCTGAGCAGTCAGCAGTTGCTCTTTAACGTGAGGGCAGGAGATAACGACCGGCTTTACGGCTCGATTACCACGTCGGATATCGCCGAACTAATGGAGGAGACGGTCGAATTCGAAGTAGACCGCAGGCGAATTCTACTGAGCCAGCCGATTCGGGAATTAGGCCTGTACGACGTGACAATTCGATTGATGGCTGAAGTAGAGGCTACCTTTGCCGTTGCAGTGGTGCGGGAGGGCGAAGGCTGGGCAGACGCCGAACAGAGAGAACAGGACCTTGAGGCGGCGGCTCAAGCAGAAGCGGAAGCTGAGGCGGCGGCCGAGCTGGTGGATGACGCATCCGATGCCGATGCGGCGGAGGACTCAGCAGAAGGCTGATCACAGGGTTCGTCCATACAGAATACACTGGTGCATATAAGACGGACAGGGTGCAGACCCTGTCCGTTTCTGTTTGTCCCGGTAGGGCGAGTGAGGGGCGCAGGTGGTGCAGGACTCTCACCGATCTTTACCCGTTGAAACTTCAGAGCCCTTCCTCACAACGGCCTCAGGGCCGGGCCTTTTCAGCAGATCAGATCAGTTCACTGCCCCACCCCCTGCGCGGACTAGCGCGGGGATGGGCGCCGGACCGTCTTCAGGCCGGGGTGCATCGCCGATTTGGTGTGGGGACTGTCTGGCGGGTAATCATGAGGGCGATGGCTTAAATCAGTTAACGTCTTTTGGCGAGACATCGTGCAGGCCCCCGGCCTGGCCTTACGGTGGAGTCCGTCAGTTGGGCGTGCGAGGGCAGGCACAGGGCCGGCACGTACGGGGATCTGATGGGACGGGCGGGACGTGGTCTGGCTGGACACGTTCGAATAGGCACCTGTTACGAATATCGACACCCGGTCGATGAGGCATGGCATGGTTTAGGGGGGGCGTTGCGGGG
>JAPPKG010000362.1:0-2667 GCA_026914085.1 Caldilineaceae bacterium
GCCTTTTGTTGTCTGAATCAGGATTTGCGGGATTTGGATGGATTTTCGGGATGGTAGGCGGTGGGTTGGGTGCTGATGGATTGGTTTGCTTTTTTGTTGTCTGAATCAGGATTTGCGGGAATTGGATGGATTTTCAGGATGGATGGCGGCGGGTAGACGGCGTAGAGATTGCAGGAGGGCAGAGTAAGGGCGTGTGGTGGGTAAGTGGGTAGGCACAGGGCCTGCCCCTGGCGTCGAAGTGGGGGGATGACAGGGTCTGAGAGCGGGCACTTTTCGCGCCGATCCTTGGACAGGATGGGGCGATTCTGCGGTCGTGGCGGTGGGGTAAACTGTAGGCCGATCTGACCAGAGTAAGTTTGCATTTTTTGGGACATGTTCGTATGATCCTGTTCAGCGAGTTTCAACCTGAAATGACGCTAATCGAGTAGCCCCAAACCCCGCGAGCCAGCAAGAAGACAGGGAAAGCGTACTATGCAACTGGGATTCAGCACTTGGGGCATGCCGACCGTGCCGATCGACGCCATCATTCGGCATCTCTCCGGACTTGGTTTCGACGGCGTCGAGCTCACCGTTCTCTCCCATCACACAACCGCATTGGAAAGGCTGGACAAGGCTGAGCGCGGCCGCATCCTGAAGCTGCTGCAGGAGCATGGACTGCAGCTGCCGGCGATTGCCGGGCACGTCAGCCTGATGGATGAGGACAACGCCAGCCATAGCGCCAATCTCGAACGGCTCAAGGAGACGATGGACCTGGCGCTGGATTGGGCGTATGGGGACGGGCCGCCGGTGATCGACACGACGGCTGGGGGGTTGCCGGAAGATTGGGACAGCAAGCTGGGCATGTTGGTCGAGCGGATTCAGGAGGCGGCGGAATACGGAGAGAAAACGGGGGTGACCATTGCAATCGAGCCGCACGTCGGGTCGATTATCGACACGCCGGACCGGATGCTTGAGGTGATCAGGCAGGTGGATTCGCCTGCGGTTGGCGTCAACTTCGATATCAGCCACTTCAACGTTATGGGGATCGGCATTGAGGAGTCGGTTGCGAAGATGGCACCCCACGCTCGGCATACGCATGTCAAGGATGAACGCGGTACTGTGCCCGACTTTGAGTTCCTGGTGCCGGGTGAAGGCGAGTTCGATTACGTAACCTATCTGAAGGCGATGCAGCGGCACGGCTACACGGGCTTCATCACGGCCGAAATCAGCAACATGGTGCAACGCAGGACCCCCTACTACCCATTGGCCGTGGCGACGGAGACTTACAACACACTGGCACAGGCATTTGTCGACGCCGGTATTGAACGCAACTGAACGAGAGTTTTGAAGCTAAGAGAGCCAGGTCGACGGCAAGGCGAGCAGGAGGCCGACATATCCACAGCCGAATGCCTTGCTTGAAGAGCAACTGACTGAGGCTTGCATTGACGCCTCATTGCCTCGTAGACAATGAATAAGGAGACAGATGTGTCTGATGAAGTTAGTTTCGACCTGAGCGGCAAAGTCATGATCGTGACCGGCGCGGGGAAGGGAATCGGTAAGTCGATTGCTGAAGCGGCGGCCCGTTATGGCGCCACGCTGGCACTGGGCAGCCGCACGGTCAGTGAGAGTGAAGAGACCGCCCAGATGTGCCGTGATCTTGGGGTAAAGGCTGAGGCATGGCATCTCGACGTGACCGATTTGGAGAGCATCGACCGTTTCGTTTCGCAGACCTGGGACACATTCGGTCGCATCGATTCGGTTGTCAATAACGCGGGGTATAACAGCCCCAAGCCTGCGCTGGAATATACGGAAGAGGAGTTCGACTACATTTCAGACGTTAATTTCAAGGGCGCTTTCTTCATGTCAACGGCATGTGCGCGGCGGATGATCGATGCCGGGATCGAGGGCAGTGTAATTGCCATCAGCTCCCAAGTAGGTGTAGTGGGCGGGCCTCTGCGGTCGATTTACGCTTCGGCCAAGGGTGCGGTGGGGCAGATGACACGCTCGCTGGCGGTGGAATGGGCGCCCCACAAGATTACGGTCAACGCGGTGGCTCCGACATTTACGCGCACGCCGCTCCTGGAACAGGCCATCAAGAACCCCGATTTTGCCAAGAATCTTGAGAAGATTCCGATGGGTCGCATTGCGGAGCCGCACGAAATCGCGGGGGCGATCATCTACATGGCGTCGGATGCCGCCCGGATGGTGACAGGGCAGGTGCTGGTCGTTGACGGCGGATATACTTCTGTTTGATGGCTGATGGGCGTATTGGATGAGATTCACCGTATTGCGTAGTGGCGGGCGAGACTGGCACAGTTCCAGTGTAAAACTCGTGCAAGAGGACTTGGAGACGTTTGCCTCTGTTTGAATAGGGATTCTGTAGGCCCAACATTTTGCCGATCCGCGAGTGGCACAGCGTTGCATAAGGCTCCTACGAGAACACTCATAAGGGGTGGCCCTGCGGGGGGCGGCGGGGTCAGGGAGTCGTGGCGCGTACGTGGGCACCCACAAGGGGCGCCCCTACGGGGAATTGATGGAGATGGCGGGACGTGGTCTGGCTAAGCACTTTCGATTAGGCACCTGTTACAGATTTCGGCACTCGGTCGACGATAGATGTTGTTGGGGGGGGCGTTGGGGGGGGGGGGGCCCCCCCCAAAGGGGGGGCCGCGAAGGCCCCCCCCCCCAAAA
>JAPPKG010000362.1:2677-3767 GCA_026914085.1 Caldilineaceae bacterium
ACTCCTTTAAAAAAACCCCCCCCCGGGGGTGGGGGGCGTGGGGGTGGGGGGGGGGGGGGGGGGGGGGGGCCCCCCCCCCCCCAAATGGGAGGGCCGACTAGGCCCGACCGCCCAAACTGCAGTGATCAGTGGTCAGTGGTCAGAGGCGGGGATTTCTCTGATTCGGCGTTGAACGCGGCGTGGTTGTGGTTGGTCTGGCGCATGAAAAATGCGTGAATTTGGCACTATTTGGGGATGCAAATGGGTAGGCTATTGGTGACCGCTGGGCGCAGAACTGAAATCTGACATGGATTGGAGTTGAGTATGGCTGAGAAGCTGCGCGCTGCCGTCATTGGCGCTGGCGGGATATCGTCTAATCATATTCACGGTTACCTGGCCTGCGGCCGGTATGAGGTGGTCGCGCTGGCCGATCTGAGTGCGGAGGCGATGGCGGAGAAGAACGAGCGGTTCGGCATCGCGCCGGCCCACTACAGGGACGGCCGCGAGATGATGGAGAAGGAGCGGCCCGACGTCGTGTCGATCTGCACGTGGCACAAGGGTCATGCCCCCTGGACGATTGCAGCGGCATCCTTCAGGCCGCAAGCCATACTATGCGAAAAGCCGATGGCCGACTGCGTGGGCGCGGCCGAGCAGATGCTGATCGCCTGCCGGCGCCACGACGTTAAGCTGGCCGTTGGTCATCAGCGCCGCTTTCTTCCGGCTTACACGCTGGCCAAGGAGTTGATTGGGTGCAACGCCATCGGGGACGTGAACCTGATACAGAGCCTGGGCGGCGACGGTCTGCCGAACTACAGTTCGCACCAGACGGATATGTACCGCTACCTGCTGTCGGACGACGAGTGTGTGTGGGTGATGGGCAATATCGAGCGCAAGACGGACCAGTACGAGCGCGCCACGCGAATCGAGGACCGGGCGATGGCGGTCTTCCAGTTCGCCGGGGGGCCGCGGGCGATGATTCTCAGCGACCTCGTGCCGAACCATTATCAGGGCGCGCAGATTTTCGGTAGCGAGGGCATGATCAGCATCACGACTGAAACGCTTGATATTCTGAACGCAAAGAGCGGCGGTCGCTGGGAGAGGCATGTGCCGG
>JAPPKG010000047.1:0-3758 GCA_026914085.1 Caldilineaceae bacterium
AGTCCCCCGCAGGGCGCAGCATCGCCACCGGCTATATCCTCTCGATCCGCTTCT
This sequence comes from Caldilineaceae bacterium, assembly GCA_026914085.1. Taxonomy (GTDB): domain Bacteria; phylum Chloroflexota; class Anaerolineae; order Caldilineales; family Caldilineaceae; genus Bin5. The sequence continues at coordinate 55 of JAPPKG010000047.1, forward strand.
GACCGAACAACCCCTCCGGCCGGATCAGCAGGACCACCAGCAACAGTAGGTAAGGAGCGATTTCAGAAGAATTCCGCACCTCGATCAACCGCGAAGCCTGCACCAGCGCCTGCACCAGGCCAATCGCGAATCCCCCCAACAGCGCGCCCCCCAGCGACTCCAGCCCGCCCAGCAAAATCGCCGGAAACGCGATCAGCGCCACCGTCGACAGGTTCAGACTCACACCGCTGACCGTCGCCAGCAGCACACCCCCCAGCGTCGCGATCACCCCGGCAATCCCCCACGAAAGCCCGAAGACGCGCCTGACCTTGATGCCCACCGAGCGCGCCACCTCGTGGTCCTCCGCCGTCGCCCGCATCGCCAGACCCGTCTTTGTGCTGTTGAAAAACCAGATGAACACAACCGCGGCCAGCGTCGCCACCACAAACGTTGCCACCAGCGTGTACTTCAGCCTGATCGCATCGCCGAACGCGCCGGGAAAGGGAATCACCAGCACGTCGCTGGGCGAAAACGGCGCCGGGAAGTTGCTCTTCAGCTCCACGCCGAATAGTATTGCCGTCGTCCCCTCAAACAGCTGCGCCAGCCCCAGCGTCATCAGCATGATCGCCAGCAGCGGCTGCCCCGTCATCGGCCGCAGCGCGAACCGCTCGATCACCAGTCCAAGTCCCATCGAAACGATCAGCGCCGCCGCCACCGCCCCCCACAGCGGCAAATCGATCAGCCCTGCGCCCGGCTCCGCCCCGCCTCCCGTAAACCACCACGTCAGAAAAGCGCCAAACATCACCAGGTGCCCGTGCGCGAAGTTGAACACCTCCGACGACTTATAGATCAGCACAATCCCCAACGCGATCAGACCGATCGTCCCGCCGTTGAGTATCCCCGTAACAAACTGCTGAGGCACCAATGACCAATTCATCCTAGTTCCTGAAGTTTAGTGAGAGATAAACACACGGCAAACTCGTGGAATCGTACCTCTAATACGGTCGATTTCCGTCGGACGACCAACTCCCAATACGACTGAAAGAACGCCATCAGTCCCCGGCCAAACCGGCGGCCACCGCCCGACTCTGAAGGCTCGCGGTGATGACTGACCACTGACCACTGACTACTGACTACTGACTACTGACTACTGCAGTCCACGATTCTCAGGTCCGTCTCAATCACGCCCTCGCTCCCGTCCTGGTATCGCACCGGCGTCTGCACGTGAATCCGCTCCCGTCCCGCATACATCGCCTCGATCATCTCGGCATAGCGCGTATACAGAACGTCGCGACGCAACTTGCGCGAGCGCGTCATCTCAGACTCGTCCGCGTCAAACTCCTTGTGCAGCAGCACAAACCGCCGCACCTTGCTCGACGGCGGCATCTCCGCGTTCACGCCGTCCACCGCCTGCCGTATCAACTCGCTGACCTCAGCCTTCTGCGCAAGGTCGGCAAACGTCGTGAACGCGATGCCCTGCCTTTCCGCCCAGCTGCCCACATTGTCGAAATTGATGATCACCAGCGCCGTAACGTACTCTTGCGCCGGCCCGCCCACCGCCATCACGTCCAGAATGTGCGGGCTGAACTTCAGCCGCCCCTCGATGAACTGCGGCGCGTAGCGCTCGCCGTTGGCCAGCGTGATCATATCCTTCATCCGGTCCAGATAGATCAGGTGGCCGTCCTCGTCAATGTGACCTGCGTCCCCCGTGCGGAACCAGCGCGTCCCGTTCTCCTCTACAACTGCCTCCGCCGTCGCCTCCGCGTTGTTGTAATAGCCCTGGAACACCGTCGGCCCGCCTATCTGGATCTCCCCCTCCTCATCCGTCCTCACCGAAACGCCGCCCCCCGGCCGCCCGACGCTCGCAAACTTGATGTCCCCGTCCCAATGAATTGTACCACTTCCAGTGACCTCAGTTAATCCATATATCTGTTTCAGGTTGATGCCCAGCGCATGAAAAAAGCGCATCGCATCCGGGCTCAGCGCGCCCCCCGCCGTATACGCGGCCCGCAGCTTGGTGAACCCCAACTTATCGCGCAGCGGATGGAAAAGGCACCAGTCGCCGATTCGGTAGGCCAGCCGCAATCCCGGCGACACCGCCTCCCCCGCCAGCTTCCTGTCCGCCAGCCGTTGACCAACCGGCAAAAAAAGCCCGTACAGCTTGCGGTTCACCCACGACGACTCCGCCATCTGCACCTGGATCGTCCCCAGCAGCGCGTCCCACAGCCGCGAGTTGTAAAGGACCCGCTGCGGCGCAATCTCGCGCACGTTCTCCCGCACCGTCTCAAAACTTTCCGGAAAGTTCATGACCATGCCGTGCACGCAATGCGGCGCAACCCCCCACGCGTGTTCCGCAATCCAACCCAGCGGCAGCAGGCTGACGTGGTTATCGCTGTCGTACAGCGTGTCCACCTGAACAAAGGCGTCGTTCGATCGCAGAATATTCTCGTGGCTGAGCATCGCTCCCTTGGGGCGGCCCGTCGTCCCCGACGTGTAGCACAGTATCGCCAGGTCACTGCCGCGCCCCTGCGCGACCTCCTCCTCGAAACGCGACGGCTCCCCGGCCGCCAGCGCCTCACCATGCCGGCTTACCTCCTCGTAGCTGACCAGCCAGGGGTTTTCATAATCCCACAGCCCCCGCTCATCCCAGTAGACAACCCGCTCGACCTTGGGAATCTGCCCCCGCACGGCCAGCATCTTGTCCACCTGCTCCTGGTCCTGCGCCAGCACAAATCGGGCGTCGCTGTGGTCGATAATATACGCGGCCTCCTCCGCCGTCGCGTCCGTGAACAGCCCCACCTGCACCCCGCCCACCGCCTGCAGCCCCAGGTACGCCCACAGATACTGCCGGTCGTTGTCCCCGATCGTGGCAACGTGATCACCGCGCGCCAGCCCCAGCTCCAGCAGTCCCAGCCCGAAATCCCGCACCTGCTCGCACGACTCCTGCCAGCTGAACTCCCGCCAGATGCCGAACTCCTTCTGCCGCAGCGCAACCTCATCGGCCCTGCGCGACTCGACCTGTCGCAGAAAATGCTGCGGTACCGTCTCCAGGCGCTCTATCTCGGCCATCTAACTCGCCTGCCCCAAATAAGCCCGTATCACCTCCGGGTCGCGCCCGATCTCCTTCGGCACACCGTCCGCGATCTTCGTGCCAAAATCAAGCACTACGATCCGGTCCGCAATATCCATCACCAGCGCCATGTCATGTTCGACCAGGATAATCGTCACCCCCCGCCGCGTGTGAATGTCCAGGATAAAGCGGGCCATGTCCTCCTTCTCCTCAGTATTCATCCCCGCCATCGGCTCATCCAGCAGCAGCAGCTTCGGCTCCAGCGCCAGCGCCCGCCCCAGCTCCACCCGCTTCCGCAGCCCGTACGGCAGCGCACCCACCATCGTCTTGCGAATATGCTGGATCTCCAGGAAGTCGATCAACTCCTCCACCACCGCCCGGTGCCGCGCCTCCTCCTTGCGCGCAAACCCCCAGTACAGCGCGCTCGCCACCATATTCTGGCGCATATGTATATGCCGCGCCGCCATCAGATTGTCCAGCGCGCTCAGATAAGTATAAAGACCGATATTCTGGAAAGTGCGGGCGATACCCAGCTGCGCCACCCTCTTGGCGCCCGTCAGGTCATGCTCGCCCTCAAAGAGTAACCTACCCTGCTGCGGGCGGTAGAATCCGCTGATGCAATTGAGCATCGACGTCTTCCCCGCGCCATTCGGCC
>JAPPKG010000556.1:0-3748 GCA_026914085.1 Caldilineaceae bacterium
TCCGGAGCCGTTCCCGCCAATGAGCATGGAGTAGTGAGTGTGTGCAAGAGAGTAGCAATGGAAATCAACGAAGGGTGCAATGTCGAGCTTGAGAGAACTGGGTCTCATAATGAAAGATCTGTCGGGGATCCTCCCAGAGGAATTGGCAGGACTCGCCAACTTGAGAAGACTACGTCTCGCCGGCAATTCTCTCGCCGGATGCCTTCCCCTGACTCTGACCCAAATCAGCAACAGCGACCTTCCCCATACAGGACTGCCCTTTTGCGAATGAAGCTGATAGGTCATCAACAAGCCAACTCCACCAAGCGCCAAGAGACTGGCCCAATGCTGTCCTTCAACGACAAACGAAACGCACACGAAACCGGAGCTGCAAAATGACTATTCCAACCGACTACACTGAAAGAGTCTACGCTGGCGTATTGGGCAAACTGATTGGCGTCTATCTTGGCCGGCCATTCGAAGGTTGGTCCTATGAAATGCTTACCGAACAGTTTGGCGAGATCAACTACTATGTCCACGAGCATCTGGATTTACCGCTGATCGTCACCGACGATGACATCTCCGGAACATTCACCTTTCTACGCGCCCTGCCCGACTATGGCAACAGTCGGGCCATCACTGCGGCGCAGATCGGACAAAGCTGGTTGAACTACATAATCGAGGAACGCACAATTCTGTGGTGGGGAGGGATGGGAAACTCCACCGAGCATACCGCCTATCTGCGCCTGAAAGAGGGCATCTCTGCCCCTGAAAGCGGCTCGATAGCTCTGAATGGCCAGGTCGTGGCCGAGCAGATCGGAGCCCAGATCTTCATCGATGGGTGGGCCATGGTTGCACCGGGAGACCCAGAGCTGGCCGCCGACCTGGCGCGGCGGGCGGCCAGCGTCTCCCATGACGGCGTCGCCATTCACGGCGCACAGGTGCTTGCAGCCATGGAAGCTCAGGCCTTTGTGGAAACCGATATCCAGAAGCTCATCGATACAGGTCTGTCCGTCATCCCGGCCGATTCTCTCATAAGCGCGATGATCAACCAGATTTGCGAGTGGCACGATCGCCACGGAGACGATTGGAGGGCAACGCGAGAGCAGATCGCTGCCAACTTTGGATACGACAAATTCGGCGGCAACTGCCATATGGTGCCCAATCACGCGCTTATCATCCACGCTCTCCTTCACGGCGATGACAGCTTCCAGAAGTCGCTAATGATCGTCAATACCAGCGGATGGGACACCGATTGCAACTCTGGCAACGTCGGCTGTCTTTTGGGAATCAAGAACGGGTTGGCAGGTCTTGAGGACGGCCCTGACTTTCGCGGTCCACTCTCAGACCGTCTCTACCTTCCCACTGCCGACGGGGGAAGGGCCATCACAGATGCCGTAACTGAGAGCCTTCACGTGGCAAACGTCGGCCGCGCCCTGTATCGGGTGCCTCCCCACTCGCCCAAGAAAGGTGCCCGCTACCACTTTGAACTACCCGGTTCTGTTCAGGGCTTCATTGCCGACGAAAGCGCCGAAAGCCGCGGCACACTGACTCTCGAAAACGTGGCCGGGCACAGCCAGTCCGGCAGCCGCAGCCTTGCACTCCATTTCACCGGCGTCGCCATGGGTCGCCCTGCACGCGCTGCGACCCATACCTTTATCCCTTCCAAGGAGACTGCCGACTACTTCGAACGGAGAGGATACGGCCTTCTGGCTTCTCCTTCCATCTATCCCGGACATACAGTTTCGGCCGAACTTGAGGCAGACTCCGGTAACGAGCTTGCAGTCGACGTGAGTCTGTATCTTCGCCGATACCTGTCGCAGAACGACGAATTGACCATTGAGGAAGGACCTTACTGCAAGCTCAAGCCAGGTGAACGTCACACATTCAACTGGGTTGTGGATGGGTCGGGAAACGAGCCAATCGCCGAGATCGGGGTGGCCGTCGACTGCGACGAACGCACGCAGGGCACTGTTTACTTGGACTACCTCACTTGGGAAGGCGAACCTGACGTAACTTTCGCCCGCCCGGACGCGCCTCTCGATAGACGAAGCCTCGGTATGTCCTTCCCCAAAATGTGGAGGCGTGCCTGGGTTAACGGCGTGGACAGCTACGACTTCTGGTGGCCCGAGTCATTTCGGCTTGTTCAAAACCGCGGCCGCGGTCTGCTCATGACGGGAACCAGGGAATGGTGTGACTATGAAGTGAAGTCAGAGATTACTCTTCACCTGTGTAGTTCAGCCGGTATTTCGGCAAGAGTGCAGGGGATGCGCCGCTACTATGCCCTGTTGCTCTGCCGGACAGCAGATGGGCGTGGCGTCGCACGGCTCATCCGTGCCCTCGACGGAGATACCGTACTGGCAGAGGCAGATTTTCCATGGGAATACGGGGAGACGCATGCATTCGCTATGCAGGTGAATGGTCATCGCCTGCGAGGCTGCGTCGACAATCTCGACGAACCTCTCTTTGACGTAACCGACGACAAGCTCGAGAGCGGAGGGATCGCTCTGGTGGTCGAAGAGGGCCGGATCATGAGCGAGGAAGTCACCGTGCGCCCTGCCTGAGATCCGTCGATGACTATTGAACCGGCGGATCTTGTGTGCGATAATGGAGGGATCTTTGGCAGTTCTCAAACCCTGATCCAGGCACGTCTTACATGCAACTAAAGCAATTGCAGTTTCCTTTTGCGCCCGAGCAAGGGCCAAAGGCGAAACCTTTTCTCAAGTGGGCAGGAGGCAAAGGGCAACTTCTGGCACAGATCGGCCAACATCTCCCGCCCGGACTGTGGGAAGGCAGTCTCACAAAATATGCCGAACCCTTTATCGGCGGCGGCGCAGTCTTCTTTCAGATCGCAAACAGCTTCAAAATGCAGGAGTTCTTCATCTCCGACATGAATGAAGACCTTGTTCTCGCCTATCGCACCATCGGCCAGCAGGTCGAATTGTTGATTGAGTATCTTCAGAGAATTGAGCATCTTTACCGTGAGCTGGACGCAGACGGACGCAGCGAGTACTACTACGAAACGCGGCTGTTGTTCAATCAGGACAGACCCCTTGGCAAAGGGGAGGCGCCCAAGGACAATACCGAACACGTAGCTCGCCTGATATTTCTGAATCGCACCTGTTTCAATGGTCTCTACAGGGTCAATTCAAGCGGCCATTTTAATGTGCCGCACGGTAACTACGTCAATCCCCGGATCTGCGACGCGGCCAATCTGCGCTCAGTTTCACGCTCGCTCCAGAATACGGAAATCCATTTTGGGGACTTCACTGCCTGCAGGGATTTTGTGGACGAGAACACCTTTGTCTATCTGGATCCACCTTACCGCCCGATTAGCAAGACCGCCAATTTCAACTCCTTTTACAAGCATCCCTTTGGTGATGATGAGCAGAAGCGACTGGCACATTTCTACCAGGAACTGGGAGATGCCGGCGCCAAACTGATGCTGAGCAACTCCGACCCACACAACGAGAATCCTGACGACAGCTTTTTCGAAGATCTCTACGCCGGGTTCAGCATTTACAAAGTTTCCGCCAACCGTCGTATCAACAGCAATGGGGCCAAACGAGGTCCAATCACTGAGCTCTTGATCGCCAACTACTAATTCCGAAGAGGGGCGAAGAGTTTCCCCCGAATACACGCTTCTCAACTACTAAGCCATAACCATTCCGCGATCAACTCTAGGGCACGGAGTGCGACCTCACTGACAACTGGCCACTAACCACTGACCACTGCAATTATGGGCGGTCGGGCCTATTCGGCCCTCCCT
>JAPPKG010000653.1:0-3738 GCA_026914085.1 Caldilineaceae bacterium
AAGGCTGCCGCTCGTGCCGTGGTTGGTCACGGTGAAGGTGCCGCCGCGCACTTCGCCGGGCGACAGTTCGCCGCGGCGAGCCCTGTCTGCCAGATCGTTAACCGTACGCGCAAGGCCCTGCAGATTCAATTCATCGGCGTCCCGGACCACGGGTACAATTAGTCCGCCGGCCACAGCTGCGGCGATGCCCACGTGGATGCGCTGGTTCAGTACCAGGCCGGCGTCGGTCCAGCGGCTGTTCACCGTAGGATGTTCGCGCAGCGCGGCCGCGACGGCAGCTAGAAAGTAGGGGGTGAAGGTCAGATTGACGCCCTTGCGCGCGAACGCCTCTTTTTGGGCCGCCCTGTGGCGCACAACGGCCGTCATATCGGCCTCAAAGATCGTTACGACATGGGGGCTGGTGCGCACGCTGCGGCTCATGTGTTCGGCAATCGCCCGCCGCAAGTTGGAAAGGGGCTGGAGCAGTTCGTCTTCGCCGGGCGCGGCGCCGGAAGCGGGCTGCGCTGCGGGCGGCCGTTGTTGACGCGTTTCGATGTAGGCCAGCAGGTCCTTCCTGGTGACGCGCCCCTGGCGCCCGCTGCCCGGAACTTCGTCCAGGTCGATGTTGTGTTCGGCGCTGATGCGGGCGACGACAGGGCTGACGAAGGCGCGGCCTTCGGGCTTCGCATCAGAGTCGGCGCCACGCGTGCGCCGGGATGGGGAGGGAGAGGGGGCTGTTCGGTCGGCTTCTTTGCGCGAAGCTACCGCTTCTCCCGGGCCCTCTACGTCCTCTGTGATCTCTTCTGCTTCGTCGCCGATGTAGGCGATGACAGAGCCAACCTGAACCGTTGTTCCCTCGGCAGCCAGGATCTTGAGCAGGAAACCGGCGGCAGGCGCGGGCACTTCAGTGTCGATCTTGTCAGTGGTGATGTCGAGCAGGGGTTCCTGCCGCTGCACAGGATCCCCAGGCTGTTTGAGCCAGCGGGCGACGGTCCCTTCGAACACTGTTTCGCCCAGTTGGGGCATTTTCACTGGAGTCGGCATGGTTGGCGCTCCAACGGCAATTGCCAGTGACCGGCGGGTCGCGGCCGGTCACTGATCACGGTTCGCTGCTTAAACCATAGGTTTCTTGCGCTGGACAAGTTGCACGGTCACCTGCCAGGGATCACGCAGGAAGCAGAGCTTGTCTCCCGAGGGGGTGTTGTTGATCTCGCCGTCGGGCGTAGCGCCGGCCTGAATCAGACGTTCGCGTTCGCTTTCCATATCGTCTACGCTGAAGGCAAAGTGCAGGTTGAAGGGATTGATCTGGGCAAAGTCCAGGTGCTCCATCTCTTCATTGCTGTACAACTCTACCATGCTGCCGTTGTTGTCGTAGACAAAGTTCATGTATGGGGGGACATCGCCGGCGGAGACGATTTGCAGCCCCAGATGCTCCTTCCACCACTGTGCCTGTTCGCGGACGTTGGGTACGTTGATTGCGACGTGTTCAAGGTTCATTGTTGTGCTCCGTAAATGGATGTTTGATGGGAGTGAAATTGATTGATCTGAGTTGTCGATGGCTGGTATTTGGTAGCGGCCTGAACCACTGAGGGCCGGAAGGCGGTGAGAACTTGCAGTCCAGACGCGCCACGCAAGGCGCAGTGCCGCTGCGTCTTCTGAACCCAGTTGCAAACTGAATTCCGTTTCGCAATTGCATGAGAAGATCGTGGTGTCGAACGGGATTCAGATTCAGTTGTAGTTTACCACAGCCGACGTTTTCAGCAGCCAGTTCTGCGTTGCAGATGAACAGTCGATTCACCGCCTTGTCGGGAAACAGCTGCAGGTCGCGTTGGTTGGAGGGCCTTGCAGGGGGAATCCCCCTTACAATGGAGGTCACTGCATTTATGCGCCGGCGATACGTTCGAATCGGGTCGGTTCCCGCTCCATTTCGGCCTGGACGAAGCGCTGCAGCAGGTTTGTCTTGACTTGGGCGAAGGCGGGATCGTCCCAGCGGTTGCGGCGTTCCTCCGGATCTTCGTGGAGATCGAACAGTTCGCCGTATTCGTGGCCCCGGTAGACGGTGAGCTTATAGCGCTGGTCCACGAGCGTGCGCAGGTGCAGCGCGGTGGGCTGGTGACGGTTTTCGACGAGCACGTGGTCGCGTGCTTCGGCGGCCGCGCCGGTCCAGACGTCCAGTTGGTCGGCGCCCTGCATCTGGCCCGGCGTGTCGATTCCGGCCGCGTGCAGGAAAGTCGGCGCCAGGTCGACCAGAGATTGGAGCGAACTGCTCACGGCGCCGGCGGGGACGCGGCCGGGCCAGCGCACGAGAAAGGGCAGACGGATCAGGTCTTCGTAATGGAAGGCGCCCTTGGCAGTCAACCCGTGCTGGCCGAGAAAATGGCCGTGGTCGGTGCTGAAAACGACGAGCGTATTGTCGGCGATGCCCAGACGGTCCAACGTGTCCAGAATGCGGCCGATCTCGCGGTCCATGAGGCCGACCATACCGTAGTAGACGGCCATGTTTTTGCGCAGGGCGTCGGGTTCGTGCAGGTGGCTATTGAAGCCGTGATTGCCGAAGGGCGTCTCCTGCCAGGCGGAGAAGTCCGGTTGACGCTGCTGCGTTTTGGCGAAGTGGGGCGGCATTGCGTCGAATTCGCCCGGCTCGAGGCTGCCCGGCTGCATGTCATCGGGGTCGTACATCGATGCCCACGGTTCGGATACGAGGTAGGGCGGATGGGGATCGTGGAAGCTGCTCCAGAGGAAGAAGGGATTGCCGCCGGCGGCGCTGCGCTCAATGGCGGCGATCGTGCGTTCGGCGGTCCAGACGGAGTAATGGTACTCCTCCGGCAGGTCCCAGGCGTGTTCCCGCATGGCGGCATTGGGGTCGGGCGGCCAGGACTGGAAGAAGTCCTGCCAGTTGGGGAGGCCGTTTTCCTCCATCCATATACCGTAATGTTGGCCGGCGTGGGCTTCGTCGGCGTGGTTGCGCGCCACCTCGACGTGTTGAAAGCCGTACCAGGGACCGTGGAACTCACGCCAGAAGTCGAGATCGCGCAGGGTGGGTTGACACTCGAGAGAGATCTGTTCCGGACGCGAGGCCAGCGGCTGAAAATGAGCTTTACCGATAAGGGTGGTGTCGTAGCCGTACTGGTGCAGCAGATCGCCGACGGTGGGCACGTCTTCGCCCAGTTTTACGCCGATGGTCCAGCAGCCGTGCCAAGCCGGGTACTGGCCGGTAATGATGGATGAGCGGGAGGGGGAGCAGACGGGATTGTTGCAGTAGGCGCGGTCGAAGCGGGCGCCTTCGCGGGCGAGCCGGTCCAGGGCGGGCGTCCGGATGCGCGGATTAGTTACGCCCAGGGTTGACAAATGCTGCTGATCGCTCGTGATCAGGAGGATATTCGGATATGCTTCTTTTTCGCTATTGGAACTGGATTGGAGTGGAGCAGACATGTGCAACCGCCTCGGAATTGACCTTCGTATTATGCTGGGAATCCTATCATAGGCAGCATGTGCGCGCTAGTTAATGTGTGCGTACGGATGTCCTGGATTGGGGAATGAGTTCTGTTGATTTTCGGTGGGCGGTGGCGGCGTGAACAGTTCTGGAAGTCGCAGCGCTCCGGTCGGGTGCATCCCAGATTTTGGGGTAAGAACAGTCTGGCGGGGAATCCGTGCCAGCGGTGGCTGGGGTTGTTTCCCGTTTTTGGGCGAGATGCAGTGCAGGCGCCAGGCCTGGCCGTACGGTGGCGTCCGTCAGTTGGGGAGGGTGTGAGGGCAGGC
>JAPPKG010000111.1:0-3733 GCA_026914085.1 Caldilineaceae bacterium
GGTGTGATCGGGAGTGGGGCGGGCGCAGAGTTGCAGGCGCTGGCCGAGCGGTTGCAGGCGCCGATCTTCACGACGGTGCTGGGCAAGGGGGCGGTGGCGGACGACCACCCGCTGGCCGCGGGCGCGGCCATTTTGCATCCGTACGCGCGGGCGTTTCTGGCTGAATCTGATGTGATGCTGGCGGTGGGCACGCGCTTTACTGAGGAAGAGAGTGATCGCTGGGGGTTGCGCCTGCCGGAGTCGCTTATCCATATCGAAATCGATCCGGAAGAGATCGACCGCAATTACCCGGCCACGGTCGGCGTTTTGGGAGATGCGCGTTCCGCTTTGCAACTCATCAACGAACAGTTGCGGGATGTGCGCGAGGAGGAAAAGGACATTGCCGCCGGGGTCGCCGAGTTGCGGCAGAAAGTTTGGGGCTACTGCCAGAAACGGGCGCCTGAAGGTGTGGAACTTGTGCAGACGCTGAGGAAGGCGCTGCCGCGTGAGACGATCATCGTTAGCGACTTGACGGTGGCCGCGTACTGGTGCCGTCGCTTGCTGGACATTTATGAACCGCGGACGAATATCTACCCGTGGGGGTTCTGCACGCTTGGCTTTGGGCTGCCGGCCGCAATCGGGGCGAAGGTAGCCAAGCCGGAGCGGCCGGTGGTTGTGCTTTGCGGGGACGGTGGATTCTTGTTCAACTGCCAGGAACTGGCGGCGGCGGTGCAGCTTGGTTTGCCAATTGTTACTCTGGTCTTCAATGACTCGGCATACGGGGTTCTGCGGCCGCAGCAGGAGGTCCGCTACGGTGCTGCGCACGAGGTGGATTTGGTGAACCCGGATTTCATGGGGCTGGCGGGGGCGTTCGGCGTGCACGGCTGCCGAGTCGAATCAGTTGAGCAGCTTGGTCCTGCGCTGACGAAGGCGATCCAATCTAACAGGAGCGCACTGATCGAACTGCCAGGGACGCTGCCGTGGCCGATCATGGAACCGTCGGCGCGCATGTTCGAGGCGGACCAGTGAGCGGCGGCTCGAAAAAGCTGCGCGTGGGTTTTATCGGCGCCGGCGCCATCACAGACCTGCACTACCTCGGTTACCGGGACTACCCAAAAGCGGAACTTCATGCCATCTGCGACGTCGACGAGACGCTGCTGCAGCGGCGCGCGTCAGAGTGGCAGATCGGGAAGAGGTACACCGACTACCGGCAGCTGCTAGCCGACCCCGAGGTGGACGCGGTGGAGGTGATTACGCCCCATCATCTGCATGCGGAGATGGGCATTGCGGCGCTGGAGGCGGGCAAGCACGTTTCGATTCAGAAGCCGATGGCGATTACTGTGGCCGAGTGCGACGCATTGATCGAGGCGGCAGGACGTGCGGGCAAGCTGATGCGCGTTTTTGAGAACTTTCGCTTCTACCCACCCCTGGTCAAGGCCAAACGGCTGCTCGACGACGGCGCAGTTGGCGAGCCGCTCTCGATACGCATCAAGTGCGTACAAGGTGTCTCGGGGGAGGACTGGGAGATACCGTACAGGCGCTGGGAATGGCGCTTCGACCCTGCCAGGGGCGGGGGAGGCCGGGTGATACTCGACTATGGATACCATCTTTTTTCGATAGCGCAGTGGTTCATGGGGGCGCCGGAAAAGGTGTTCGCCTGGATCACGCACCGCCCCATCCAACATGGCTGGGTGCTTGACAGCCCGGCCGTCGTCATCTGGAAGTACAAGGAGGCCGAGAAGTACGGCTCCTACGAAGCGGTAACCTCAGACGACATGCTGGTGCCGACCAAGTACGGGCGGCCTGAGGATGAGTGGGTCGAGCTGACCGGCTCGCGCGGGTTTATCTGGGTGAACCGCTGCACGTCGATGCTGCTGGACAGGCCGGCGGTGGAGATGTACCGGGACGGCGAAACGACGGCGTTTCCTGAGGTGGATTCGGACTGGGGGTCCAGTTTCGTTGCCGGTGTGCATGATTTCGTTGAAGCGATCGCGGAGGGACGGCAGTCAGAGCTGAGCGGCGAGGAGGGGAAGGCGGTTCTGCGGTTCTGTCGTGCGGCGCAGCTGTCGGCGAAAGAGGGGCGTGAGGTCAGGCCGGAGGAAACGACTTGACGGCAGTGGTCAGTGGTCAGTGGTCAGTGGTCAGTGGTCCAGTAATAAGTTAGTGGACGTTTGGGGGATGAGCAAGACCACGGAATCATGTTAGTTTTTCTTGGTTATGCGAAGCGAAGCGGGTTGCGGTTGGCTGTTGGTTTGCTGGTGGCCGCGCTGGTCGCCGGCTGTGAACGGCTGCCGGGTAATGTGTTGGTGACGCCTACTCCCATTCCTACGCCTGTGCCAGTTCCCAAAGCGGTGCATCGAATCGAGCGCGGGGATATTGTGGACAGCGTGACGCTGTTGGGCATGGTGGATTCGCTGCAGCGGGTAAACCTTTCCTTTCGCATTGGCGGACGTCTGAACGGATTTCATGTTGAACCGGGAGATGTGGTTGAGGCGGGACAGGTGCTGGCTGAACTGGACGTCGGATTTCTGCCGCATGAGCTTGCCAAAGCAGAGAAACAGTTGGAAATCGCCCGGCTGCGGGTGCAAACGGCGCAGGGAGCCAAGGAGTTAGCACTGGCGGAGGCGCGGGCGGCACTGGAGATGGGGAGGCTAACTCTGGAGCAGGGGCGCGACGGCGCATCCGAGGCCGATGTTGCGCGCATGGGGCTGGCGGTGGCGTCGGCGGAGACGAAACTGGCGCTGCTGGCGGACCAGCATGACAGAGAGATTGCGCTCTACCAGGCTGAGGCGGAACTGAAGGCGATCGACGTGGAGATGCTGCGGGACCGTATCGGGCAGGCGCAGTTGCTGGCGCCGTTCGACGGGGTGGTGCGCTACACGGACGGGGAGGCGGGGCAACTGGTGGCGGAATACGCGCCAGTGATGGGGCTGGCGGCTCCCGACGCCCTAGAGATCAGAAGCTCGGGCCCGAGCGAGGAGGCTTTGCCAAAGTTGCGGATTGGGCAGGCTGTCACGATCCGCTTTCGCGACTACCCGCAGACTGAGGTTACGGGCCGGCTTATACAGGTCTCGATGCCGGGCGTCGCCGATGAAGGTCTGCCGATTCGAGTTGAGTTCGCGGCGCCGGAATTGGAGTTGGAGATCGGGGCTTTGGCCGATCTGCACATCGTTGTGGAGCGAAAAGAGGACATTCTGACGATACCCAATGTTGCGATTCACAGCTATTTCAACCGGCGCTACGCGCTGGTCAAGGAGGGTGAAAGTACGATCGAGGTCGACATTACGCTGGGCGTAACCGATGGTGAGCGGACTGAGGTGCTGGCCGGCCTGGAAGAGGACGAGGAGGTTTTCGAACGCTAGAGCCCTGCGGTACCCGCGGAACACGACCTTCGCGGAGGCGCCTCTACTCACAGTTTGACGATACCCCAATTCCGAATTACCAGATTCCCGGAGGGTGCATCCCAGATTTGGGGATAGTCTGGCGGGGAATCCCTGCCAGCGGTGGCTGAATTCGTTTACAGGATTTTGGAGAGACGCAGGGCAGGAGCCAGGTTTGGTCGTACGGTGGAGTCCGTCAGTTGGGGATGGTGCGAGGGAAGGCACAGGGCCGACACATACGGGGATCTGATGGGACTGGGGGACGGGGTCTGGCTGGACACATTCGATTAGGCACCTGTCACCAATATCGACACCCGGCCGATGAGGCATGGCATGGTTTAGGGGGGGCGTTGCGGGGGGGGGGCCCCCCCCCA
>JAPPKG010000433.1:0-3725 GCA_026914085.1 Caldilineaceae bacterium
GGCTGGGGGGATCGGGCGGAGGCTGGCAGGATTCAGGCGGCATCTGGCCGGGGATCAAGCTGATCGAGGGAAGGCTGAGTTCAGAGGGAGATCCCGAGTTCGGCGTCAGCCGGGGGAGGCTGTTGCCCGGACACCATCTATTTGGAAGCGACGAGATCAGCGACGAGACGCGGCAGGCGCTGCAGGCGAGCCTGGTCCTGGTGCACGGTGGCATGGCGCAGGACGTTGGGCCGATCCTGGAGATGGTGACGGAGAAGTATCTGCTGCGCTCCGAGAAGGAGTGGGCGGGTCGACAGCAGGCGATCGGTACTCTGGACGAGATATTGGGGCATCTGAAAGCGGGTAATGTAAAGGCGATTGGGGAGGCTACTGAAAGCAACTTTCGGGGGCCGATACAGACGATCATACCGTGGGCAGGCAACCTCTACACTGACAGGTTGATCGAGCAGGCGCGCGTTGCGTTTGGTGAGCATTTCTGGGGCTTCTGGATGTTGGGGGGGATGTCCGGGGGCGGCATGGGGTTTCTCTTTGATCCGCGCCATAGGGCCGCGGCAAAGGTCCGGCTGCAGGCGATCATGGATGGGACGAAGGCGCGCATGGAGGAGTCCGTACCCTTCGCGATGCAGCCGGTTGTATATGACTTTGCGATCAACGAGCGGGGGACAAGGGCCGAACTGCACGGGCTGGCAGGCGGGCCAAGGCAGCGGACGGACGGGGCCGGCGCGCTCTTGCCGGCGGATTACTACCGTCTAACGGTTCCAGACACATTGCGCCAGGAGCCGTGGCTGCTCACCCCTGCGCAGCGGGCGGAACTGGAGGTTTTCGGGGCGGCGAGCGGCGGCGATCCGGCTCTTGTCGACGTTCTGCCATCACTGATCCAGCGGATGATGCCGCAGAAGCAGGAGGCGGACTCGCAGGATTCACTGTCGGAGATGCTGGCGGCGAACGCGTTTGACCGCGAACAGCATGAACAGGTTCGCGGCGATTTGAGAAGCGGTCGGATCGGGCTGGCCCAGAACCGGCTGCCGTCGCGCAGCTTGATCGAAGACGTTGCACCCGATGAGATAGTCGACGCAACGGCGGAGTTGCCGGAGCGTCTCGGAGCGATCGGCGCGGCCGCGCTCAGGGCGGGGGAGGCGGCGGTGGTTACCCTGGCAGGGGGCGCGGGCAGCCGGTGGAGCCAGGGCGCGGGCGTCGTCAAGGCGCTGAATCCGTTTGCGCGGCTGGGCGGCAGTCACCGCAGCTTCATCGAGATACATCTGGCCAAGAGCCGACGCAGCGGGCGACTTTGCGGCATGCCGCTGCCTCACATCGTCACCACCAGCTATCTTACGCACGGGGCGATGGCCGAGGCTCTCGGGGACAGTGACGACTGTGGATATGGCGGTCCACTCCTGCTGTCGCCGGGGCGGAGCATTGGTTTGCGCATGGTGCCGATGGTGCGGGATCTGCGTTTCGCGTGGGAGGAGACGCCGAGACAGGTGCTTGACGTGCAGGCGGAGAAGGTGCAGGAGAGCCTGCGCGGTGCGCTGATCAACTGGGCGCGAACGGAAGGGGAGGGCAGCGACTACATTGACAACCTGCCCGACCAGTGCATCCACCCGGTAGGGCACTGGTACGAAGTGCCGAACCTGCTGCGCAACGGCGTGCTGCGGGGGCTGCTGGCGGAGCGGCCACAGCTTCAGTACCTGATGATGCACAACATCGACACGGTGGGCGCGCACGTGGACCCGGGGTTACTGGGCCTGCATATCAGATCCGGGGCGGCGATGACCGCGGAGGTGATCCACCGACGGCTGGAGGACCGCGGCGGCGGCCTGGCGCGTATCGAGGGCATGGTACGTCTGGTGGAAGGGCTGGCGCTGCCGCGTGAGGAGATCGAATTTCATCTCACGTATTACAACACCAACACTTTCTGGATTCACATAGACAACCTTCTGGAGACACTGGGATTGGCGCGGGCGGACCTGGGGGATGGGCAGGTGGTGGCGGAGGCGCTGGGGCGGATGGCGGCACGCATGCCGACCTATGTGACGTTGAAGGAGGTAAAGAAGCTCTGGGGGCGCGGGCAGGAGGACATTTTCCCGGTCACGCAGTTTGAGAAGCTGTGGGGGGATATGACTGCGTTGCCGGAGATGGATTGCAGGTACGTAGTTGTGCCGCGCGTGCGGGGTCAGCAGCTGAAGGAGGTGGCACAGTTGGACGGCTGGCTGCGGGACGGCTCCGCGGCGTACGTGGAAGGGTTATGCGACTGGCCGGATTAGGCAGAAGGATACGGGCTAGGCCAGTACCGGGTTGGGTGCGTCGGGCAGATGCTGGTAGCTGGGATCCTCTCTTTGCTTTTCGAGGATGGCGGCGATCTCTCGCCAGGTGGCGACGATGCCGACCGGGATGGTGGGCAGGTCGTCCTCTATGGCCCTATGGAGCTTGCCCAGTTTGTAGCAGGGCACGGCGGCATACATGTGATGCTCGATGTGGTAGTTCATGTGCCAGTAGAGGAACTGCACGAACGGGTTTACTCTGAAGGTGCGGGTGCAGAGGCGAAAGTCGGGAATGTGGTCGGTAAGGCCGACGTGCTGTGTATTGTTGCAGAGGAAGAGCAGCCAGCCGCCGTAGAACGGGGCCAGCGTTACCAACACCGGAAGCAGCCAGAGGCCCGGGACTACGGTGAAATGCAGTGCCAGAGAGACGACGGTCAAGAGAAGATGACCAACCAGGAGAACGCGCGCCCAGTTGAATAGGCGCCGGCGCTTCTCTGTAGCATCCGGCGGGAAGAGTATGTATTCCCAGTCCCCTTCCTCACCTTCCAAGCGCCCGAAGCTCAGGCGTACCACCCCCTTTATGCGCTGGAACAGCCCCGTGGGATTGATGAGAGCGACCTGGTAGAAGGCCTTGCGCGTGAAGTCCACGGGCAGAACGACCTCGAGATCGTCGGGCTGGTGCAGGGTGTACTTGTGGTGTTCCTGATGACTGGCCCAGAAGTAGACGTGGTTGAACCAGCCGAGGAAGCTGAAGACGCGCAGGAAGAACTCGTTGAGGAATTTGGTACGAAAGACGGTGCGGTGACAGAGTTCATGGAAGCCGTTGAGGAGGAATGCGTAAAAGGTGCCATGCAGGAAGAGGGCGATGAGGAGGCCCCACCAGAGCCCCGCCTGCAGGGAAAACCAGGCGGCCGCGCCTGTCAGCGCCAGAAGGCCCAGATGCCCGAGCGATTGCAAAAAGCCGAACAGATCGCTGCGCTGATTGAGCTCGGCGAGGACGGCACGATCGATGGGGGATCTGTACCACGTGATCTTGGATTGTGCGGGTCCGTAGGTCATGGCCGGCGGTCCTTTCCATTGCGGGCATATGGCCGTTGCGGCTGCCCCGGCAAGCTGGCGGTAGTAAGGCGAGGAATATAGGGGGATTGTACCTGATTCTCGACTGGCACGCAACCGAATTGAGGCGCTGGGGTGCATCCCAGATTTGGGGTGGGAACAGTCCGGCGGGGAATCGACGCCAGCGGTGGCTGGCGTTGTATACCGTCTTTGGGCAAGACGCAGTGCAGGCGCCGGGCCTGGCCGTACGGTGGAGTCCGTCAGTTGGGGCGGGTGCGAGGGCAGGCACGAGGCCGGCACGTGCGGGGACCTGATGGGACTGGCGGGACGTGGTCTGGCTGGGCACCTTCAAGTAGGCACCTGTCACCAATATCGACACCCGGTTCGATGAGGCGTGTTGTAGGAGAG
>JAPPKG010000220.1:0-31245 GCA_026914085.1 Caldilineaceae bacterium
TGCCTGGGAGACGGGCCGCGACTTCGGCGGCCGTTGCGATGGGTATGCGATTGAGGGTGCTGTGTGTTAGCATGTGGGCGAGGCTCCTTTG
The DNA here is from genome assembly GCA_026914085.1 of Caldilineaceae bacterium. Classification (GTDB taxonomy): domain Bacteria; phylum Chloroflexota; class Anaerolineae; order Caldilineales; family Caldilineaceae; genus Bin5. The sequence goes on from JAPPKG010000220.1 coordinate 92, forward strand.
ACGTGTGGGTCTCAGTGGTAGTGGCCCCGATTGACGGATCGGGGCCGTCCTCTTTTATTTGATCCCTGCTCTTTTTGCGATTTTGGACAAGCCTTGACGGCTGAACGCGGCACCGCGGCGGTGCGTACGCCGGCGTGAGCAAGGATCTCGGTGCCGGGCTGCTCGCTGACGCGGTGTATCCCGCGACCTGTTCCCGTTTTCTTATTGCCCGGTCTGCTCCCTCTCAACCTGCGCGACGGCCTGCAAAACAGACTCTCTTACGAATTCGGTGAATTTCTGCTGGCGGAATATTGCTGCGTCGATGATGCGCTGTTTATCGCTGGCTGTTACGCCAATGGAGACATGGGCGGTCTTTTTGATCCCCTGAGCTTTTTTGACCCTGGGGTTGGTCTTCGCTTTCGTGTCCGGCATGGGTTGCTCCTTTCGGGTGTTTCGTTGCCTGGGCGGCACTCTTATTGTACCATGAAACAGCGCATAAAAAAGTAGTTTTTTGCTAGTTTATTTGCAGAATAGTGTGATAGGGTCGGAGGGGAGCATGAGCAACATTTGGCAAGTGCATGAGGCGAGGGCGCGCTTCAGCGAGCTGCTAGAAGCCAGTCATGCAGAAGGCCCTCAGATCATCACCAAGCACGGGAAAGAAGTCGCGGTGCTGGTGCCGATTGAACAGTGGCGCAGACTGGAAAGACTGGCGAAACCAAGCCTGAAGGCGTTCCTGCTGGCCCCAGAGCCGCGTACGGAGGCGTTAACCCCGCCGAGAAGGAAGCTGCGACTGCGCCCGGCTCCAGATACAGCGTAGAGGCGTTTTGTGTTGTTTCCGGACAGGAAGGTTGACCTCGTGTTGCGACGTTCGCAGGTGGAAACAGATAGTCTGCGGAGATCGGAATGAAGATTAACACCGACCATCTGAACCGCTGCATCGGTACGCTCAGAGTTGCCTGGGAAGGGCTGCAGGAGTGCGACCCGGGCGACGTGTTGTATGAGATCTACCGCGCGGCCTGTGTGAAGGAGTTTGAACTCGTGCTGGAGCAGGGCGGCCGATTGCTGAAGAGGCGGCTGCGTCCTTACTTTGCCAGCAACCGGCAGGCGGACCAGCTTTACTTCAACGATGTCTTCCGTTACGCCGCCAGACATTGCCTGATCGGCGACGACGCGTGCGAACGCTGGCTGGAATACCGTGTTGCCCGCAATGACACGGCGCATGAATACGGGGAGAATTTTGCTGAGAGGACGCTGGAACTTCTGCCCCAGTTCATTGTCGACGCGGAGGCGTTAGCCGGTGTGATCGAAGGAGGGCGGGATGCGTGACAGGCTGCATCTGAAGGCGAGACATCGCCGCATGCTGGAAGAGATTCTGCGCGAACATGTGCCCGGTGTCGAGGTGTGGGCCTATGGCAGCCGGGTCAGCGGTCACAGCCATGGCGGCAGTGATCTGGACCTTGTTCTGCGTGCGTCCGGCCTGGAGGCGATTCCGATTGGTCAGCTTGTCGACCTGGAGGAAGCTCTGCGGCTGTCTACGATCCCGTTTCTGGTGGAGGCGCGGGACTGGGCGCGCCTGCCGGAGAGTTTTCAGCGCGAAATCGGACGGGATTACGTAGTGCTGGTGGAAGAACGGTGTGGGCCGGCGCGGCAGGCGTTCAGATCCGGAGGTGGCTGATGTCATACAACGATGAAGAGATCCTGCGCCAGTTGCGGCTCGGCGAGGACAGCGCCTGGGAGTTCAAACAGGTCGAATTCAGCGGCGACCAGCCGGTAAGCCCGCGCCGGGATGACTGGGCCGACGAGGTCGGCGCCTTCGCCAACGCAGCCGGCGGCGTGCTGCTCTGCGGCGTCAGCGACGACGGCCACGTGCAGACCATGTCGCGGCGGCAGATCACCAATCTGGACGCGCTTCTGGTCGAAGCTTGCACAGACTCGATCAATCCGCCGGTACGCATCCGCACCGAGCATCGCGAGCTCGCGGGCGGCAGACCGGTCCTGCTGGTCGAAGTCCCCCAGGGCGACGCACTGCACGAGCGGCGGCGGGGCGGCGCCTATATCCGCGTCGGCGCGTCCAAGCGCCTCATGACAAGCGACGAACGCATGCGCCTGGCGCAGCGCCGCGGCCAGGCGCGTTTCCGCTGGTTCGACGAGCAGCCCGTGCCAGGTACGGGATTCCGGACTCTCGATGAAGATCTCTGGAAGCCTTTTCTCAGTTCGGCGGGCGCGGCCGATCCTGAAGCGGCCCTGGAGAAGATGGGTTTCCTTGCGCTTGATGAACATGGTGTAAAGAGGGCCACGGTTGCCGGCCTGCTTCTATGCAGCCGGGCTCCCCAAGAGTGGCTTCCCAACGCCTGCATCACCGCAACCTGCTACCGGGGAAAGGACCGAACGACCGGCCAGATCGACGCCCAGACAATCACCGGACCGCTCAACCGGCAGATCGCGGAGGCGGTCGCTTTCGCATTGCGTAACATGCGCGTTGCGGCGCACAAGGCGCCGGCGCGGGAAGAGCTGCCCCAATATAGTGATGAGGCTCTGTTCGAGACGGTCACCAACGCCGTGGTCCACCGCGACTATTCGATCCCTGGGACGCGGACCCGGCTGTCGATGTTTGAGGACAGGGTGGAGATACAGTCTCCGGGAGCGCTTTCGAACAATCTGACGGTTGACGACCTGGCATACCGGCAGTCGACGCGCAACGAGATTCTGGCAACGGCGCTCGGACGGATGTCCGCCGGAGATATCAGAGGCGCGGGCGGACGGCTGTACGTGATGGAGAGGCGCGGGGACGGCATACCCATCATCCAGCGCGAAACGCAATCTCTCAGTGGCAAGCCGCCATATTTCGAGCTTGTCGGCGGGTCGGAACTCCTCGTCATCCTGCCGGCCGCGCCACAGGAACTAGCCCCAACTCGCGTCGTCATTACCCTCCGCCATGCCGGCCAGCCCGTCGTCGACGCGGGGTTGTTGGCGTTGTTTCCCAACAAGACCTGGAAGCAGGCGGTCACGGATGCGTCAGGGCAGGCGGTCATTGGTCTGCATACCGGGCATCTGCCGATGTCGGTCTTCGCGGCTGCCGAAGGCTTCGCCGCGCAGGTGGAATCGGGGTGGATTCCGGCCCAGGGGCCGCTTACTCTCGAACTGAACCGGCTGCCCGGCGGCGGTTCAGTCATCTTCAACGAAGGGACCGGCCAGATTCCAGGGGTGACGGGGCGGGTGAATCCAGTACGGGATACACATGACAGGACCTACCTGTACGCTTCCAACATCGCCATAAACCAGGGCCGGCAGCAGCCCGTTCACTTCCTCTTGGGCGAGGCGCTGCGGCTGACCGACGCCAATGGCCGAGAGATGTTCGTGCGCATCGTCGACATTGTTGGGCGCTCTGCGCTGGTGGAGTACCGGCCGGTCGACGGGACGGGGGGCCTGGCTTAGTTGTCGATATGCACTTCGGGAGATTGGAGAAGATTCTGATGGATCAGCTTATCGATCTTGAGGAAGCCCCGCGGCTGTCTACGATCCCGTTCCTGGTGGAGGCGCGCTTGGCGGAGACGTTTCATCGCGAAATCGAGAGGGATTGCTGCATACTGGTTTTAGGTTCACAGATTTAGCGATCCACTTTAAGTGGCATGGGCAACCTCTATACTCTTATGGGTATATGGGGGATACCCGCTTTGCACTGGAGAGCGTTACCTGATATGTAGTTCAGACTCGACTCCCTTGCCTCAACTGACGGAAACAGAAGCCGATCGCCGCTGCAGGAATGTGGGGTGAATCGGATGAGAGTTTCAACTGAGTGCAGTAGAGATATAGGGCTCTTACAGTACTTTCAGAGGTGACAACCGATGGTTTTGAATCGGGGTTGCCCTCCCTCAAAGGGCATGGGCAACCCACCCCATACCCTTATGAGGCTATGGGTTAAATGGGGGGTGCCCCTTTTGAACTGGTAAGCGTTACCTAATATGTAGTCAAACGTTACTTGATTTGTTGTCAAGCGTTACCTGATATGTAGTCAAGGATCGAATCTTGCGCCCCAGCCGTAGGGGGGCAGAATTCGGTAGCCATCGCCCACCTCTTCGATACTGCAGTAGTTTGCGTCTGCCAAATGGCGCACGGCTTTGATAGCGTCCAATCTCCGCTTGCGGATCGTTGTCTGGGGCAGCCGCTTTTCGGCCGGTCCGAAAGCCACTTCCATTACCTGATCGGGGGTCAGGATGCGATAGGCATTGGCGGCCGGATTGCGCTCCCGCGCTGCCTTCTTAATGTCGAAAACGCGGTTGCCGGCCGCGTCCAAAGCAATGACATCTGGTCGCAGCCTGCGTTTGTCTCCGCTTCCGATCATATACTGGCGGATGGGGGTGCCGTTCTTGGTGGTTAGCACATTTTCCTCTTTGCCTATCAGTTGATCTTCGGCGTTGCGCGCAAACTTTGGCCGGGTTGCTTGGATGTAGCGGCTGTTCAATCGCCCGTACCGGTCCCACAGGTAGTACAATGCCAACATAGCGCGCCACCGGAGAACAGATTGCTGAGCAAGTATTCGCAAGGCTGGTTTGTACACTAACGGCCCGCGATTGTTGACGCCTGGGGGGTAGGCAATCTCGAAAATCACCTTGTCCTGGTAGGCATTCCATGCTCTCGGTATGTTGCGTACAACAACCGTAGCCCATCGTCCGCCGCTCCCATCTTCACCTGCCCACGGGAAGCGCATATTGTGGACCTGCTTGAGTGCGTCTTCGACGTCCGGGTACCGGGCTTGTTCATACCGGCCATTTGGGAAGAGCCAGGAGTTTTCTGATTTAACTATTTCCCCGAATTCAACGTCAAGTGTTCGCCTGCCGTTCCGACGGCCAGTCGGAACGGCCAAGACCGCCTCCAGAAATATGCGGGCGACGTGCGGTGTGCTTTTGTTCTTTTTCTTCCCTATATGAGCATCAATGTAATAGAGGGGAAGCCAAGGGATCAGCGCATCTTCGGGCAGTGCAAGGTTGGGGAGATACGCTTGCTCGGATGGGCGTGCTTGAAAACCGGTATACGCCGATATCTCCTCGGAGTCCGACCGATCAAGCAGAGTGGTCGGTTCTTGGGTTAGGTGAATAGTTGCCAGCGTTTCGGGCGCTATCGCAGTTTTGCGCCTATCCGGTTTGCAGTGCTGCAGCCAAGCCTTGATGAGCGGAGCCAACAGGTCCTTTCCGAGCGCAAGAATTGTTTCGGCATCGGGCAGTGTGGCGACCATGTTGCCGATGTGGTAGATCGTTTCTCCTTCTGTATTCTGTTGCGAAGTCATTTCCGCATCGTAGATCAGGGCAGTGACGTTTACCGGTTTACTGTATTCTCCTTCCGGCGCTCCCATCATCACTCCGATCTTCGCTGCGCGGGGAGGCCCTCCGTGTTCATGGAAAGTCATCACGCCAGGGGGCGGCTCGGCGTTCACATACGCTGCAGCAATGTTCTGTCCGCATTCTTCTTGTGCCGTTTGCATCCACGGCTGAGCCTCAAATAGCGCGTTGGCTATGTCCCGGGGTGTAGGGATCTCGTCGTCGGCAGAAAGTCCTAGTTCGTCGGCAATTTCATTTGCCAAGTCATCCCACCGGTTGTCATGTCTGCTTTCCATCCGTCCGTTTCCTTCTGTTCCTGGTACTGGCGTTTGTCTGTGTGCTTTTGCCGTTGTTCGCCGCCATTGTCTGGCTGGCCGGCCTTTCTACTTCGGCGAAGCGGCCTTCGATGAATTTCAGGTAGATGGGATCGGGCGGTGCCCCTTCGTTGAGCTTGTCTACCTGGAGGATGCGTTCGCCGCCTGGGGCGGGGACCGGTCTGTTGGTCTCTTTGTCCGTGATCCGGACGGCTTCGAGGGTCCAGACGGCCTGGACGCCGTTGCGCCAGTCGGTGCTGCCGGACTGTGCGCTGTCGCCTTTGGGGGGATGGGAGATGATGAGGACGGCGCAGCTGTGGTCTTCGGCCCACTGGTCGAGGGCGGAGAGGAAGGCTCTGACGAGGGCGCGGTCGTTCTCGTTCTGGACGAAGGCGGCGGCGAGGGGGTCGATGATCAGGAGGCGGGCGTGTGCGGCGGCGGTGTAGTCGAGGAGTGCGTTACCGCCGTCGAGCCAGTATCCGGTTGTGCTGGTGTGGGCGCCCTGTGCTGCGCCCCAGAGGCCGCCTTCGGGGCGCATGTTGACGTAGTGCAGCTGACCGGACAGCTGGCGGATCCGTTCGGCCCGGTCCGCGCCCTGGCCGCAGACGGCGGCAAGGCGGTTTTGCCAAGCGAGAAGCCTGGTCTCCCAGGCGGCGAAGACGACCGGGCCGGCGGCAAGGAGTTGGGGCGCATTCAGGCCGTTCAGCATGGCGGCGCCGCTCCCGGTCTGAATGAAGCGCTCGGCGCCGGTTGCGACTGCGACTGCGAGCTGCAGGGCGATGCGGCTTTTGCCGGCGCCGCCGGCGCCGGACAGTACGGAGAGGGTGGCGTGCGGCATCCAGTCCTTGACAAGCCAGGAGACCGGGGGCGGGTTGGGGCTGTGGTCGGTGAGGACGTTTGCCAGGGCCGGTTTGGGGTTGAGAAGTTTGCGGATTTCGGACCTGGCCTTTTCCCGTACGGCGTCATGTTCGGAGCGCAGGCCTTCGGCTATGTCTGCGCCGGTTGGCGCGGGGACGCCGGCCTCAACTGGGGCTGGCAGCGTCGCCTGGAGGATGGCCCTGGCTGCGGGGTCGTCGCTGCCGGCCGCCAGGGCTGCCTTGAGTTTGTCGTATGCCGCGGCTACGGGATCGGTCTGGATGTGTTTGGTGTCGGCTGCGATCTGCGGCCGACCGTTCTGTCGCTCATTCATGCGCTGGTCCCTGTTTCTCGATCTGCGCCACTACGAGCATGATTTCTTCTCTCAAAAAGTCGGAAATGATGCGGTCGGTGGCTTCGGCAGCATCGATGATCCGGCGCTTTTCGTTCGGTGTCAGAGACAACGAAATTTTGGCAGTACGACGTAACGCTGACGAGCGTCTCGCGGGGGGATTGAGCGTATCGTTGGCTTGTTTTTGATTCATGTCACTGTCTCCTTTTTGGGCTATTCGTGCGGGTGGCCCGCTAATAGTGTCATACAATTATAATCTTGACAAACTCCTGTCAGATTTTCAGAAATTCTGAATGTATGTTAGAATGGGGGATTGTGGGTGAATGTTTTGGGGGCAAGCTCGCCTTCAAAACCATCAACAAGCTGGCGACGTTGTGGCAAGCATATTGCAGTCGATATTGCGCTCTGATGGGTGATGTCGGAAGCCGCGGCGCTGGTCTGGGATGACATCGCACGCTGGGACAACGGCTCCGGCCGTCTCACGGTACGGCGTTCGAAGACCGACGCCACCCCGCGCACGGTCTATCTGACCCGGTTGCGATGGCGCACCTTGATGCGATCCTGCCGGATGATGCGGACGGCTCGGCCCCGGTCTTTGGCCTGTCGGTTGCGTCGATCTCGCGCCGCGTCAAGGCTGTAGCCAGAGCGGCCGGATTGGGGGTCGGCTACAGCGGGCATTCCGGGCGGGTCGGGATGGCGCAGCACTGGCATGGTCGCCGACTACACCCGGGCCGAAAGTGCCGAACGGGCCGCAAAGTGGCTGGGGAGATTCCGCCGTTTCCTGACTCTAATGCTGGCCCTGCACGTGCACGGTGATCTGCTCCATCCTACACCTTGGCTCGTGGTCCAATTTCTTGGGGCCCACTTCACTGTTCAATGAGTTATGGCACAAAAAGCTCATAACCGAAGAACAGATTTATCTTGTCAAAGATGAGGTGCAGAAAGCTGACACAAGGGAAGCGAAGGACGCGATAGTCAGCGATTTTCTAGCAACTCGGATGGAAAATCCCCAAATTGGGGAATTCGGACTGTCACATTAAGGAGCGAGAAGGTGAAACGGTACTGGATGAGAATCGGGAAGCTTCCGGGCGGCGGTCTGATCGTCAAAGACAACGGAATTTTCACCGACAAAGATTCGTGTAAAGAGTGCGGTCACAGCTGCATTGAGGTAACAGAGGAGTTGGGCCGGACGGCTGATCCGAACGACATTAAGGGAAGGGTTGTAGAAGATGTCGATGACAAGAAAGTTTCCAAGCTCAGTGAAGGGAAAGCGGCTGTAGATTTGGACTGATCAATCTGACGGGAAGTGCGTCCCCTTCGGGGACCCCTGAGAAGAACCGTCCCAAACCTAGAAGGGACCGTAGGGATGGAGTCACGATGCCACTCACTCTTACCGGTTACGAACCCGTTTCCAAGCGCAAGACGGGCAGCGTTCGGCCAGATCATGGAGCCCGGAGATGTCTTTGAGACAGTGCTTGCAAAGTCGTACTTCGGGGCGGCGGTTCTGTCGTACTCGGCGGGCCTGAATACGCGCCTTCTCGGCGCGGTACTCGGTGGCGCATGGTTTACACCTGGGCGATCGTCCGCGGTCGATGAGCGCACAACCGCACTCCTTACATGTTTTCACCACTGCATTGTACGCGAAATGTGATCTGACGCACGATGCGGCCGCATATTCATTTGTGCGCTGGAAAATCAAAACTGACTAAACGAAAAGGAGAAACAGAATGAGTGAGAAGGAGATGCTGAAGATGGAACGTCGGGCAGTTGCGCAAACTGCGGCGGCGATGACGCTTCTTATGCTAGGTGTCGAGAAGGAGGCGGCGGGCGAAATAGGCGATGCGATTTCTGATACCATAATGAAGAAGAAGCGCGCCGAAGCTCTGTACATAGACGATGCGATTCGCTTTGCCTTCTATGCCTATCGCAAGGGCGTGTACAACATACGGCTGTCACAGTGCGGTGAGATTGAGGATAAGGAGTTTAGTTTCGCTGACGAGCCTAAGGGCTGAGTAGGCAGGCACCCCTTCGGGGATCCCTGCCGGTTCGCCGGGGAAATGCTCTGGGGGGCGGCAGGGGGTCACGAATCAACAAACAGAAAGGAGGCTAGGATGCTATACGCGGGTGCTGAAAATGTGGTGAATGGGCCGGATGTTGACGCAATAATGGGGGTGATAGAGGACCATCCAGAGGATGCATTTTTATATGATCCAAGGATTATTCATGTTTGTTGTTCTGCAACAGGGTCTGGTCACTATTTCTGTTTTGTCTGTGGTCATGGTGTCCACAGACACCAGCATCCCCAAGTACAGGATGGATGGTTTTTCCAGCATAACCGAGGCAGTCCGAATGACTGTCGTGGAAGTGACGGAAATCCTCGAGGCAGATATGCAATTTGTCGCATAGATGCAGTTTTACCGTAGAAAACGAACTGGATCTCGTTGAAATCCTTATTCGATTACCTCGAATCCTTGAGCATCGGCCAGGGCCGGGATGCTGGCAAAAAACTGCAGCTGTATCCCTGGCAGCGACGTTTTCTGTCGGGTGCCTTCGGCCAGCCTGACGATGCGGCGCTGTCCCTGGCCCGGGGCGGCGGCAAGACGACTTTCACGGCGGGCATTGCTTGTGCGGCGCTGGACGGTCCGCTTGTCGAGCCTATGGCAGAAACCCTGGTTGTGGCCTCGAGCTTCGACCAGGGGCTTGTCTGCTTCAGGCATATCCTGCACTTCCTGCAGCCGGTGATCGAAGCGGACCCCAAGCGTTGGCGGATTCAGGACAGTGCGAACCGGGCGACCATAACCGATAAGCAGACGGGCGCAATGGTACGGGTGCTGGGCAGTGACCCTCGCCGGCTACACGGCGCAGCTCCAAAACTGATCTTGGCTGACGAAGTGGCTCAATGGCCGGAGAATCTGATCCACCGTATGCTTGCGGCGCTGGAAACCTCGAGGGGAAAAATACCGGACAGCAAAATGCTGTGGCTGGGCACCCGGGCCAGCTCTCTGGATCACCCCTTCGAAGCGGTGTTTAAGTTGGTAGGCTATGCCCAGGTCCACGCGGCGCGCAAAACTGACCCCGTTTTCCAGCGCCGGACGTGGAAGCGGGCAAATCCAGGCCTCAACCGTCAGCCTGACTAGGAACGGGCGATCAGACAGGAAGCAAAGCGGGCCAGGAAAGATCCGTCGGCGCTGGCCAGGTTCAAAGCCTTGCGGCTGAATCTTGGCGTTTCCGACACCGTAGAAAGCACTTTGCTGGATGCGGACGTTTGGGAGCGCATCGAGACTGATGCGCCTGAAACTGCAGGTCCGTTCGTGCTAGGCTTGGACTTGGGCCAGAACGCGGCTATGAGTGCGGCGGCGGCATACTTCCTGGAAGGCGGAGGCCTGGATGCCTTCGCAGTGTTCCCGGAGTACCCTGACCTACTCGAGCGCGGACGGCAGGACGGTGTAGATCGGCTGTACGTGGAATGCTTCGATCGGGGCGAGCTTCTGACTGAGGGCGCTAGGGTAAGCGACGTGGGCGCATTGTTGGCAGAAGTCAGACAGCGCTGGGGCGATCCGGCGGCTATAGTCTGCGACCGTTGGCGTGAAGCGGAGTTGCGTCAGGCCCTCGAGGCCGTCAGCTTCCCCAGCTGCGCGCTGATCGTTCGTGGGATGGGCTACATGGACGGCGGGGCTGACGTGCGGGAATTTTGCAAGGCTTGCATTGATGAGAGAGTGCGGCCGCGGCGCTCACTGCTGATGCGGGCGGCCATGAGCGGAGCTCGGGTAACGACTGACCCGGCCGGCAATGCCAAGTTAGCGAAGGGCGGCCAGGGGCGGCGGACGCGGTGTCGGGATGATGCGGCCGCAGCTGCGATCCTGGCAGTAGCCGAGGGCCGTCGCCGTGCTGCCCAGGCGGAGTCAAGGCCTGCGTTTCAGTATGCTATAGTGTAGTCAAACTAAGGAGGCGCGATCAATGCGTTTGATGAATTGGCAGAAAAAGAGGGACGATGACTGGGAGTCTCGACAAGGCATAGGAGATAAGTACGTTTTGTTGAGGACATGGAAGCTCGATAGTGGAAATTGGTTTTGGACTGCGTATTTGGTTAAAGAAAATGACGGAGCCAATAGGATGCAGATAGGAGGTGCTCAAGACCCCCTTAGAGATGAATCGACAGCCCTCAGGCAAGCGCACGATTGGTATTCCCACTACGCCGTAGCACTTGCGGCAGCAATGTAGAGGCAGGGATTTTAGCCAATGGGCGAGATAACCGCGCTTTGGCAGGAAGCAGAACAGCATCTACGGGAATTTGAGCGACTGGCCCGGCGCACGGTCGAAGAGGCTTGGCTGGCCGGGGATGCGCTTATGCGGATCAAAGAGCAGCTGCCGCATGGCGCGTGGACGCCGGCGTTGCAGGAGCGGGGTATAGCGCCCGCATCGGCTCGCCGGTTCATCCAGTTGAGGAAGCAATACCCGCAAATCGCTCAAATTGAGCGTTTTGGCAGTGTGTCTGCTGCCCTGACAGATAAGAAGGCTGGAAAGTCAGGCGGCGATTCTCCGGTCAAAACGGCCCCTGTAACGGCCTACCTGGTTTCAGCTGATGATCTGTGGGATTGGGAACGGGGCGAGGTAACGGCCCTGGCCCGCCGGTTGTTGTCCGAGGAAGAGTTGCAGGAGTTCAGCGCCAACGTGACGGGGGAGATCCGCTTCCTGGCCGAGTCATTCAAGAGCGGCGAGTTACTGTCGGCTGCTCTCTACATGATGCGGCGGCTATCTTGTCACGTGAATATCGGCCCGCTGAAGGACGACCCCAGCGCGGTTGCCGAAACGAAGAGCCGTTTGGCTGTGTTTAGCGAGAGCGCCGGGGAGTTGATGGGCGGTACGAAAGCTTTGCACGGCGTATAGTAGTGCGGACCCGAATTGCAGCACACAAAAAAGGAGAGAAGCATGGAATTAGAGAATATAGACTCAGCAGACGCAGACAAACTCGATGAGTACTTTAAGACGGTTGCAATCATGAATGGCCGAGAGATCGCTAATTATGTTGCATCGGATATTTTAATTAGCGCTATAGGACGCAATCTCACATTAAGAGATGCTGAGGAACAAATAAAGTCGGCTATTGACAATATGGAAAAAATTATCGCCCACTTTTTACAGGGAGATGAAATGATGGCCCGGTCATTCCAAAGGGAACGTAATCTATTTGTAGATAGTTATATGGAAATTTTGAATCTCCGCCTGTCGGCAATTGAAGAGCGGTTAGATGATGGAGGCTAACCGGACAACCTACACAAGACTGACCGCGTTTCAGGCGGTGGGGAGACAAACCGCCTAAACATGGGCTGGCCTCCCACTTTTGCCAGACCCGACCGAGCGGCCAAAATGCCAATAGGGACGGAGACCGGGGGAAGGCCGAAAACCGGCTGCACGAGGGCAGATCAGGAGGCCGGAATCGGGCCGGTGGGACGCTGAGGCCCGATTATTGGCCGAATCGTGGGCAGGTCTTTTCACTCCGTATAATAACGAATTATACCAAGTAAAAATTGATAGGAGGATACCTGAAAATTGGATTGGCTGGATTGGTCTTTCTGGCAATGGCTGGGTGCGGCATTAGCTTTGGTAGTTGCCGCCATCGGCATAAAAGTTGCCGTTTCCTTTGACATAAACAGATTCTTGGAAGGGCAGAGGAAAAGGAAGGAAAGGAGGTTGCAGGCCCTTTGCCCTCACACTGAATTAACATTCGGTCAATCTGGTGATATTTTCGTTGAATCACAATTCAATAGCCCCCCTGGGACCCTTGCCTTCTACTGTAATTGGTGTGGAATTATTGTGTCTGATCGAAATCGTCCCTCAGAAATTAGCATGTACTGGGGAACTAACCCTGATGCATGGAAAAAGGCGTATAAAAGATTCGATAAAGCATACTCGAAATTCCACGGAATCTAATTCGATCAAATCCCCCCTAGGATCTAGTCTAAGTTCCCCAATTTGAGGAATTTGAAAACATGCCCATTCGGGAAGAAACCAAGCGACGGCGGCGTCGGTGGGATAACGCCAAGCGAACAATTTGGCGGCGAGTGCGGCAAGATATACTTGAAAGGGACGGTTAATGTTGCACTAAGTGCGGGCGACTGGGCCGACTCGAAGTCCATCACTTTATTCCAGTGAAATCCAGCGACGATATGCACTAACGAAGAGAATTTGGCGACGCTATGTCGAACCTGCCATATCGGGATCACCAGGGCCTTCAACATTTTTCGGCTGCCACCAGAACGGCGCAAGTGGCGTACACTGGTTGACGAACCATATGCGTGCATAGCTGGTGCGCGCACCGTCGGATCTGGGGCGAAGCTCAGAGCGCTCGCGACTCAATATTGCACAGCCCCTGGTCTGATACCCTGCTATGGAGGAAGATACGGATGTCGAGATCGGACAGGCCTCTATCCTTGCTGAGTTAGTCCATCTGAGCATCTTTAGTGATAGCGTTGTCCGATGCATTGTCGTATCGTTCGGAAACTTCCCTGAATACGTCGGCCAGGTAGGGATACCCTGCGTTCTCTATCTTTTCGGCCTTCTGCCTGTACTGCTCGGCAAGTTCTCGCTCTTGTTTGCCTGTCCCGTCAACCTCATAGAATCCCCTAGAGTCGGTTATCGCATGGTAATAACCTCTTCTCATCTCATTTGCATCGTATTCATCCAAAGCCGCTGCTGCGGCGCGATGAATCAATAGCCCATCAGGATCTTGTGGGCAGTAGAAAAGCACTCTACCAATTCTTTGATAGGCCTCCTCGAGCAGTTCCGGAGAAGCACATAAAGACTTGACTTCGGAGAGCCACTTACACAAGGCGTCGGGCTGGAAACTTCCGTCCGGCTGCGTCCCTGGTGGTGTTTTCCATTTGGAGTGGAGCATGGAATAGGCATGTTCGCGTATGTCGTTTTCATGCTGGCTGAGTTCTTCTGTGAACCTCACTGCCGATCTAAATCGGTAACGTATCTCTATTACTCTACAAAAATACGCTGGATCAGATGTCAAGCAGTGTTCTATGGTCTTTGGAGAAGCTCCAAACAGAGGGTTTAACGCGTCAAAGTGTTTCCACTCTATTTCCAAGAGGGAGTCAGGGCTGGTGTTTGGATCCGATTGGAGGGCTTTTATCAACTTTATTGTAATATGGCGGAATTCCTGTTCTGATCGATGATTGGGGGTGTCCACCGAAAGCAGCGCCCTGCAAGCAAGACCGCTGTTAATAGCCTTGTTTTTGTGAAGAATCGTTCCAAAACATTCAATAGCAGCTTGGTGTCTTCCATATTGGAGCAGTTTTTCTATCGCCAAGTCTGTTTCGCCCTCATAATCATATGGCAGTCTCGCGTCCGCTCTAGTCCAATACTCTGCTTCATTCTCATTAAGCCAAGTGTTCGCTCGATTCCACGCTTCCTCCGAGAACGGCAACCAACCCAGAAATTTGCCAATTTGTGCGGGGGTCCAGTTCGATCTATTCAGGCCATCAGCCCACTTCCATCCTTGTCTATGCCTTCGACTCCATACATAGCCTCTAGCGAATGCCGCGAGTTTTTCACTTCGCGAGTCCAGCATGTCCGGAAGTAATCGTTCATCGGTTTCCATATTCGCTTCTGAGACCAGGGCATATCCGACACAGTCTGGATATTCGACATCCTCTGCAAGCTCGATCACCGTATCCAGTCCGCTTGAGGACAGGAGCTCTCCTATTGCCTGCTGACGGAGCGTGTCACGCTTCTGATTCGCCTCTTTCCAATCGTCAGTTTCTTCATAAAGCAACGAAACTTCGCTGCCAAACAGCATTCTGTGGATTGACGAATGATTCGTTGGGAAGAGACTTAAAACAACGTTTTCAAGCCTCGAGACCTCCTCGCAATTGAGCGACCACCTTGCATCGGGATGTTGCTTTTGGACTCTGACAAACCTGGTCAGCTCGATCCAGAGTTCGATGCGTTGTTCTTCAGGTTGGCTAGTGACACTCTCCGAAGACAAAAGATCGAGAGTTCTGTCGAATAATCGTTGAGGCAGTTTATGTAACTGATCAATGAAGTTCTTGTCCTTCAGCCTTTCAAAGGCATTGCAGGCCATCTCTACCGTCAAGTCTGCGCAGACCTCGACCTGCTCCCAATACTCTACGGTGTGCGGTTCACCTGGCTCCCAGTCGTCAGGAATTGCTTCTCTCCATGCGGGTCTATGTGTTGTGTGGGTGAAATTTTGCACATTTGGCAAAAGACTTAGCAAAAGGCCCCACGCTGCCTCTGGTTCCTCTCGACTAAGAACCCGTATTGTTCTTACTCTTTCCTGCGCAGACGCAAGGGTCTGCGGAAGCCACGGAAGAAGAATCCTTGCGAGTGAATCGATCGGTCTATTGGCCCACTCTCCCCCTGGATCGCGACTAACCAGCCTCCCAAGCAGCAAACAGACTTCCGTCAAGTATCGTTTCTCCCAGGCCAGCGTTTCCAGCGCCCAAAGCAGACCGGTCAGGTAGTTTCGGCCAAATATTCCTCCGACTTCCAGAGAGAAAATTTGGTCGAATGGACAAGGAGTCCGATCGAGAGCTTCTCTAACTGCCTTCAGAAATTCATCTGGAGAGGCTTCTGCGAGGAGTGGAAGCAAATGGTCAAGACTTACCCAAGTTTCCCAATCGGCATTGGCAAAGATTTCGCACACCGCACGATCGGCCGCATGTATTGCAATGTGCCTAATATGCGAGGGAAACGCATTTGAATGACCACCGATTAGCGCCAGGGACTCAGCTATTCCCTTGCGTAGGTGAGGGGAAAGCATCAATGTCCTTCCTTTCCGAGCAGCCTGCAGAAGTTCCTCCGGGGAGGGATCAGGATGGGGCCCATTATCACGCAGTACCCATACTGCGACTTCACGAAGTTTATCCAGATGATCTTCATCCAGCTTATCGACCAGCGCGTACCAACCTTCATATCGTGAGACAAATTTCCAGAGGCCCTCAATGCGAACTAAGGGAGGATTCCGTACACCGGCGATCTCGTTGATTGCGTTATTCCAGTCTCTGTATTCTTTGTTCGCCACCTCCCGAATGACTGCACGGTCGGCCTCTGAGCCATGTTCCCACGAACCTACCAATAGCGCAGAGGCAAGGTCAGGGCCACCTGAACCAGCTGCCCATTCCGGAGTAAACGAATGGCCGTCAAGAAAACGTAGAAGTGCATTGAGATCTCTATTGCACCGATCGGAAAGAGTGTGTGCCCGCTGTTCTGGATGACCAGCGACAATAAGAGCGTCCTTAATTTGGCGGGCCCGCGGTGCTTGAAGCACAACGCTGAAGTCGTCAGGTGTTCCACCAGGAGGAGCATCATAGACCGCTACGTGTCCGGCGACTTTCGCTTTTGAGATGGCTCTGCTGCCTGTCTCCCCACTTAGATGCAGGGAGGGGTCGGCAATCAGGATGAAGTTCCGGCCGTGATATTGATTGCAAACAGTGTCCCATGCCTTAAGGTCAGAAACGATGAGGCAGCGACCAGCAACTTCAACGCGACGATCCTCGTCAAGTGATGCCAGATATGCACATACAAAATCAACCGCATGATATGGAAAGCGTGTAACGAGCTTGAGCCTTGGAGTTCTTCCTTCAAGAGCGTCCTGAAGCTTCTGGCAAGCGTTTCCCCGATTGGCAAGAAAAAGATCGGGAGTCAATTGAGGTGGTGTCCCCCGGGTTCTTAACTCCTCCCAGCGGCGTTCGGGAATCTCGATATGATCCAGTTGGGGACCGTGAATGCTTCCAGCGAGCCAGATTCCTACAGTTGGAAAATTGTGGAGCCAGTCAATTAGCTTAGTGCCGTCAATCACCTGAATATCTTTCCACTCTCCGGTTTTTCGTCGTTCTTCAAGCCAGGCAGCCTGGGCCTGTTCCTTCCAGGCGGATACCCCAGATCGAGGCGTTACGAACACGAAAGTTGAATCCTCTCGAATGTTTTCCGGCAACGCTTTTGTCAAGCTGTTGTAGTCAGAAGTAGCTTTATCTTGAACCTCCTTCCCTGTATTCCCGCCTGTCCCGATTTCCCAATAGGAGCGCCCGTCAGGAACGAACGGGGCATAGCCAGAATCGACATGCAATATGCCGTCAGGGCCATGCTGTCCGATGCTGTCTCCCAAGGGGAAACGTCGTTCCCGGGGATTGGGGCAAGACGCGGCAACAAGCCGATATACAAGCTTAACTACAAGCTCTTGCGCCTCTCTCGCGTTGCCGCGAACCCAGGCGTCTAGTTGATTTTCCGTGATTATAGCCAGCATTCTTGATCCTCTTGGTTGATTTCTTGCTCTCCCTCACCCACAGTAACCGAGATCAGGGTTCTGCGAGGCGCTACTGAATCCCTTCACTGAATTATAGTACAAATGTTCAAAAGGGTGATAATCTGCGACTTCGGATCGTTCATTCCCACGGCGTGGGAAGTCCTTCCGCTACCGGCAACATGGCGCTGACTGAAACGACCAGGCAGAAGAGTTGCCCATGCCTGGCGTCAGTTATAGACTCTCGGCTCCTACGCTATTACCCAAACAGCCCCTTCTTGACCGCTCGCGGCGGCTTGCGCATTTCCTCCGGCACGGACGGCAGCTCGTCGGCGTGGAAGCAGTCTCCGTCGATGATTTCCTGGAGCAGTTGGGCCTGTTCGGGGTAGGCGGCCAGGGTGGCCTCCAGGATCCAGAGGAGCTCGAGCAGCTCGGTGGTAAACTGGCTGGTCCAGCGGGTGGGGCGGATGTCGTCGAGGGGTGAGGATTTGCGGCCGGCGCCCTTCTTCATACGGTACTTGAGCCAAGACTGCACGACCTTGAGGCCGGACACTTCGAAGGCGTACAGTTCAGGCGCGACCGGCGTGAATTCGCCGGCGCCGACGTGGAGCGTGGCGGTTTCGTCGTTGTAGGCAAACGTTTCGGGATAGCCGTCGGTATCGCCGGGCACAGCTACGGTGCACCTGGCCGCGCCGGGTGGGACCTGGCCGCGGGGCTTGCCTTCGGGCACGAAACGCTCGCCATAAGTATGCAGCCAGAGGAGGTTTGCGCCGGCAGCGCGCATGCGCTCAAACAGCGCTGCGTCCCTAGTAATGGGCAGGCGCAGCTCGCGGGTCTCCAGTTCTTTGCTAAAGCGCGTGGTGAAAGCCAGTTGCGCCAACACGCCGTAGACATATGCCAGAAAATCTTCCGGCGCGACTGGATGCTGGTAGGCTGCGCAAAGTGTCGCGAGCAGTCCGGGCAGGATGTTGGCCTTCGACGCTCGGTTATCGCGGTAGAGTGGGAGAACATCCTTTGCACCACGGCCTGAGAAGTAGTGAAGATCGGGAATCGACGCTGAGGAAGTCAGAGCGGGGCCATTTCCAAGAGGTTGGGTGAACGAACTGGTCAGATACACCTGATTGTCGCTGTGGGCGCGCCATAGATCGGGACGTGGACGTGACATCAGGCGACCGTCTGCGATTATATTGTGGCGGTCAAACGAGCGATAAGCATAACTTTGCACTTCAGATACGGGAGCACTTCTAGGCAGCCTAGCAATGGATGTTGAGTCGTTGCTTTCGGTCAAGGCAACGTCATAGGAGGAATGGATCTTTCGATCACCCGTCTCACGAAATGCTTCAGCTCGGTCCTCAACATTCAAGAGCGTATGCCAACGGCGTTCCAGCGTCTCAGTGTCGGGTGCAATCGGCCAAGTTCTCTTCAACTGGACGCCCGAATGCTGCCACGGCATCAGGTCGTTCAGAAGCGGACAATCGAAGTATTGTCCTCCTCCGGGCGGGCGAAACGGGGATTGCCAGTCAGCCGGGCATTCTTGCCATTCCACTTTCGAGAAATCGGTAATGTCGTCGAGCGCGGCCAGCTTCTGTTCGCGCGTCCCCTCGACATGGGTATAGTGGACTCGAGCAGGTGTGTCCGTGTTGGCCTCGCTGGCACGGAACGCTACGGCGATGGCTACGGGCGTCTGGATGTTGAAGACGTTTTCGCTCTGATGTGTGCCGCGTCCCTCGCCACCGAGGTCGAGAATCCAGATTTCGTCGCACTGGCGGCGCATCTGCTCGCGCATTCCACAGAAAGCGTCACCGTGCAGATAGCTCGATGCGCTGATATAGCTGACCACGCCCGGACTGCTGTTCCCCTGCTCAAAGACCTTCCACAACGCCCAACGCCAGAAGTAGACGTACAGGTTGTAAAGATTCTTGAGATGGCCGCCATGCCCGGCGCTGACCGCCGGATCGAGAAAGTCGCGCAGGATCGTCCTTTCATCGCGATCGCCATGGCGCACCCAGCCTCCGGTGCGCGCTTTGTTCGTGTCCGTTGCCGCCTCATGCCGGTCGTAGGGCGGATTGCCGAGGCAGACGATCACTGGCACACGGCTCTTGACCTCCAGGGCGCGGGCGTGCTGGTCGGCGATCGGCTGCAGGAAAAGCGGCGGTTGAAGTGGCTTGGCGTTGGGGCTTTCGAGTGTATCGGTCAGGAAGACGTGCGTGCCCTGCGCGGGCAGCTGCCCGCCGCGGTCGCGTAAGGCGCGGCTGATGCGCAGTTCGCTCACCGCATACGGGCCCACCATGAGCTCAAAGCCGTACAGGTTTTCGGCCAGCGTCGTAGCCTGGTTGGGTACCGCGCCCGCACCCTGCTCGGCTTCTACGCGGCCGAGCGCGTGTTCGATTACGCCGAGCAGATAGGTGCCGGTTCCCAACGCCGGGTCAAGCGTGACCACATCAGGGTCGGCGAAGCCAAGCGGTTTGCCCAGACGCTCCACGAGGAGATTGTCGATCAGGCGTACCTGCGTGCGCACGACCTCGACCGGTGTGTAGTAGGCGCCGGCGTCCTTGCGCAGACGGGGATCGTAAGCGGCGAGAAAGTCCTCGTAGAAGTAGAGCCAGGGGTCGTCGGGACTGGTAAGCGCGTCGGGCGGCACGACCTCGACCACGCGCAGCAGCAGGTCTAACGGGGCGGCGATGTCGGCGCGCGCGTTGGGGTCGGTCAGCACTTGCAGCGCCCGCGACAGCAGATTGTGCTGCGCGGAAAGCGCGTTCTCTGCGCTTCTGAGTGTGAGCGGGTCGGCTCCCTCGCTGCGGCCCAGAAGCAGCGCGAAAAGAACGGTCTGGGCGTAGGCGTCGGAGAACTGTTCGTCCGGCGCGTCAGGGAAGAGCAGTTGGCGCCAGTCCTGCGCCAGTTGGACAAGTGGCGAATCCGGACGCTTGAGCGCATCGGTCACGTCGTCGCGCAACATGCGGCAGAGCGGCGCGAGCAGCGCGGCAAAGCGAGGGAGGTCGATACGGCCAGCGCGGTCGGTGGGAATGAAGGGCTTCCACATGAGAAAGTCGCGCAGCAGACCTTCGAGCGCGTGCGCGTCCTGCGGCTCTACCGCTTTTTTGCCTTCGGAGGCGACATCGCCGCTGAGACGGACCACTCTGTCCACCAGTTCGCCGTCTCGATAGAGCGCCCACTCATTGCCGTCGGTGTAGAGGATGTTGGGGATGGCGGAGAAGCGGTTGAACTGTCTGCGATTGTGGCCTGCAAAACGGGAAGCGGTGGCGCCGGTGCCCGCTGGTTTGAGCTCCACATAGCCGGCGAGCAGGCTGTTCAGATGCACTGCGTAATCCGGGCGGCCGAGGCGGTCCGGAAGGGGCGTTTCGCCGGTGCAGACGACGTTCCAGCCGAGCGCGCCGGCGGCAGCGCCCATGAAGTTTTCGAAGGGGGCGCGCAGCTGTTCTTCCGGTTCGCCGTGTGTGATCTGCGTCAGTTTGTCCGTCACCGCGGCAGCGAACTCTTGCAGGGCTGTGTGAATTGGGGAGATGGTGTTCATGGCTTCAGAGGTATTTCAGGGTAGTCGGTTTCGCGTCAATCTACCACTTTGCGTAGACTTGACCAAAACTTTCTGAAATTGCGACTGTTTTGCCGGTCCCTTTGCGCTATGCTATCGCTCGGAATTTCGGCGCTGCACTGGTCGGCACCGGCCAGTCTGCTCCAGCACGCTACGCACACCGATAGGCAGCCGCGGCCCGGCCAAGTCGGCGAATTCTGGTTTTTTCTTTCATTAGGGACGGTTGTCACACGCGATGCCGTCTCCATCTCCTGCTCCTGGTATTGCCGCTGAAAGTCCGAGGCGCTGCCGGGCGTTCTAAGCGGTATTTGAGGTGCTAAGGAATTGGGGCCCGGGGACCACAGGATACCGAGATATCTATCCGGGGCTCTTTCGAAGACCATGCAGGGCCACCAAAAGCGCAGCAACGGGAGCTACACCTTTCAAACAGCCTTAAGGTAAGGTTGCAATCAGCCGATGGCTGGAGATACCTTCCTTGTATCCCCCTCAGGGCAATAGGGAGGTTGGACGCCGAGATCAGACAGGCCTTGGCTAGCCAACGTTCATGACAACGGTAAGGTGGATGTGGTCTTTGAAGTGGGCCCCAAAAAATTGGACCACAAGTGAATGTGTATAATGGGCTGGAAGACGGGCCCAACGTTTTCGCCATGGACGGCTAGCGCAAGCAACGGGAGCAGGAGGCGTAGGAAGCAGAGCTTTATTAACAGACCGGGCGGCTCAAGATGGAATTGGAGTGGCTGAAAAAAGTTGCTCACTTCGATCCGTGAGAGACGGCGCATGGGCGATAGCCAGCATGACGACTGAGCGTTCACGGCAGACGGGATGTGGGCCCTGCTCTACCGTGTAGCAAACGGGGACTGCAAATGGCCAAGATTCAGGGGTTCAGAGTAAGGAATTTCAAGGTGCTCAGGGATGTGACGCTGGGCCGCCTGCGGGATCAACGAGAAAGCCAGCCGCTCACCGACTTAACGGCGGTTATCGGTAAGAACGGGGTCGGCAAGAGCGCTCTGTTCGATCCAGTAAGAAGACAACAGATATAGCATGGGCAAGAGGGCCCGGATGGGTGAACACGGCTTTGAAAACATAACCGGGGAGTTGGAAGGGAGCGGATTGCTCGATTTGATGTACCCGCAATATCAGATTCTGCTTACGTGTATGGCGGGGATGGCAGACGCGCGCGGCGGCAGAGAGTTTCCGGCAACGCATGCCCAGATCGCCAAGAGGTCGGGCGGTTACCATCACGGAAGCATTACTTCTGAGCTCGTCTCCGAACTGATCTTCGATTTTATCAGGCTGGGCATCGTGGAAGTGGTGTCAGCGAGTGGTCCTGTAACCTATCGAACGGGGATCGGAAAGAACAAGTGGAGGCGAATTTCTGAGGATGAACAGACTACGTATCGCTTCGGCAGCTACGACCGTTTTGTCGAATTGGCCGAGGAGATACGGAGAATGCAGGAGAATGATGATGCGCCGCTGTTGCCGCCCGTTGTCCCTCAAAGCAGCCCGATGAGAACATTACGGTAGGGCCAGGTTGGTTTTGGATCGCTCTAGCATGACGACTGGGCGTTCACAGCGGACGGGATGTGAGCCCTGTCTTACCGTGTAGCAAACGGGGACTGCAAATGGCCAAGATTCAGGGGTTCAGAGTAAGGAATTACAAGGTGCTCAGGGATGTGACGCTGGGCCGCCTGTGGGATCAACGAGAAAGCCAGCCGCTCACTGATTTGACTGCGGTCATCGGCAAGAACGGGGTCGGCAAGAGCGCCCTGTTCGATGCGTTCGGTTTCCTGGCCGATGCCCTGAACTCCGGTGTGGAAGCGGCGTGCGGTGCGCGCGGGCGCGGCGGCTTCGAGAGGATACGGTCGCTCGGTGCAATCGGGCCTATCGAGTTTGAAGTGTTTTACAAGGAAAGTGCGAATGAGCGGCCGATTACCTACGAGGTGGCGATTGATGTGGACGAGTCCGGACGCCCTTATGTGTTGCGAGAAGGGCTCAGGCAAGGACGGCAGGGTGTGAGCTCCGATCGCTCGCTTGTGTTCCTGATTCTCAATGACGGCACGGGTTGGGCCTGGACAGGAGAGGTGGAAGGGTATGTAATCGACGAAGGCGAGGGGAAACTCGACATCGGGGCGCTTAACAGGTTGGTCACAGAGGAAGATTGGAGCGCGATCGAGGTCATCGAATTGGAGGACCGGCGCAAGCTCGGCATTGCCACGCTCGGCGCTCTGAAACAGCACCCGCGCATTTCGGCTTTCCGTCGCTTCATCGAGGGGTGGTATCTCAGTTATTTCACGCCGGACGCGGCGCGCAGCCTGCCGCTGGCCGGGCCCCAGTCGCATCTCAACATCCACGGCGACAACCTTGGCAACGTTGTCCAGTTCATGGAGCGCGAGCATCCGCAGCGCTTCAGGAGGATTCTTGAAGGCATTGCGGAGAAGATACCCGGCATTGACCGGATCAGTACGGAAAAGACAAGCGACGGGCGCTTGCTGCTCCGATTTAACGACAGAGGTTTTGAAGACCCCTTTTATGCCCAGCAGATGTCGGACGGGACGTTGAAGGTCTTCGCTTATTTGTTGCTGCTCGAGGACCCGACGCCGCCTCCGTTCATTTGTATTGAAGAGCCGGAAAACGGTTTGTATCACAAGCTGCTGGAGACGCTGGTCGACGAGTTTCGCGCGCACGCCAGCGGGCCCGGGGGCGGGTCGCAGGTCTTCGTCACGACGCATCAGCCCTACTTTGTGGACGCGCTCAACCCGGAGGAGGTCTGGATCCTGGAAAAGGGGGCGGACGGCTTTTCGACCATCCGCCGGGCCAGCGACGATCCTCTCGTCAGGAATCTGGTCGAGGAGGGGTTGCCGTTAGGCGGCCTCTGGTACAGCGACTATCTTGACGCGAGGTGAGCTGATGCATTTTGACATCCTCATCGCAGTTATCGATCTTTATTAGGGCATGTTTGAAGATAGTCAGGGCAGGGTATGGTGAGCCCCGATCTCACAGCTGTGAATCGCGCCGCCGCCGGCTGTGCGAGATTCCTGCCAGTAAAGGTCAACCGTCACCTGTGTTTACGTCGCTGCGCGCCTGTTCCACCCATGCCCCCGTCCTCATTCACACACAATTCCGTCGTCATCGCGGTCGTCCATGTACTGGTAGGCGGGATGATCACGCCGCACCGGGTCGATGCCGTGGGCGCGGGCCTCGGCACAGGTGATGCGGCCGTTGTTGTTGTCATCGTACATCTCGAGTGCATTGCCGCCTTGCGCTGGCGGCGGTTGCGGGGCCGGCGTGTTCTGCGACGGCACGGGCGTGTTGGTGGGTACCGGCGCGGCCGGAATGTCTTGCGCCAGGGGAATCGAACTTATCTCTTGGTTTACGATCAGGAGCGGCGCGTAAATCCAGCCGTGCTGACCGTTCACGCAGCAGAATTCCAACCAGTCGCCGGCGGCGTTGCGTCCGCCGACGTCGAAGCGGTCGCCCTGTTCCACCGTCCCGATGATCGAGAACACGGTCCCCGGTCCTGTTCTTACGTTGACCTGCTCGCTGTTGACGGTGAAATGAGGGACGGCAACCGGCGTAGCGGTCGGGGGCACAGGCGTGTTGGTGGACCGGGACGCTGGCGCTCTGGTGGCTGTGGGCGGCGGGGGTTCAGAAGAAGGCTCTTCGCCTCCTCCGCAGGCGAGTAAGGCGAAGAGAACGAAGCAGGCGGCGAAAAGGAGTAGTCGTTTCATGGCTATGATCCCCATTGATCAGGTTGTTTTGTTGGATTCCTCTATAGTTGGATTCTACCGCGCCCAGCGCCCTCACGCGGCCAGCGTAATCAGCAACGTCGGCGCGTGATTGAGATACCACTCCGCCAGCGCCTCCTTCGCGTCATCGAGACTGTCAAATCCCTCATCGTCATAGAGCGGTATGCCGCGCTGACTGTCTTCGAAGCGGAAGTAGGCAGTAACGGTGCTTCCTCTGGCCCCCCTCGCCCCCCTCTCGTGCGCCTCCATGACCAATGCGTCTTCGCCGTTACGGGCCTCGATTTCACACTGGTGGATCGTAGTGCCGTCGGCGGCGGAAAAGTCCCACCAGCCAAGTTTAACGGTTGCCATTTCGCAGTTCCTCCTTATTCACACACGACGCCATCGCCGTCGCCGTCTCGCATGTACTGGTAGGCCGGATGACCGCGCGGCACCGGCGCGATTCCGTGGCGTTCCGCTTCGGCGCAGGTGATGCGGCCGTTGTTGTTGTCATCGTAGCAGCCGAGCGGATTGCGGGCGCAGTCGGTGCCGCTGCCGCCCTCCGCCGGCGGAGGCACGGGTGACGGCGTATTGGTCGGCGGCGGCGCTGAGCCCGGGTCGGTGAACTGCATCGCCGTGCTGCTGCAGGCGGCCAGCACGCGGCGGGCGGTGTTGGCCTCGGCCTGGTCCATCGTGAGATTGTACTTGCGCTTGACCTGCACGACCCGGTTCACGTACCAGCACTGGTTCAGGGGCGGCAGCCATTCGGCCAGGTCCTTGGCGACCTTCTGGTGCCTGTTCATGCTGGGGCTGGCGAGGGTGAGGTTGAGCAGGTCGTTGGCGAAGGTGCGCCGGGTGTTGCTGCTGGCGGCGCAGAGGCCGCTGTCGTGCGCTTCGCTGCGGGCGACGATGTGTTCGATGTCCGTCTCGCGGATGCTGGAGAAGTAGGTGCCTGTGTAGGGGCCGTAGATGCGCCCGCCCTGCTGGTTGACGATATGGGGCTCGACGCTCTGGGAATAGGGATAGAGGTCCGCGTCGTAGTGCGAGCAGCGGTTTTCGGGCTCGATGCGTACGCCCAGGCCGCCGGAGGGCGGGACGGGTGTAGCCGTGGGCTGTGCGGGCGTGCGCGTGGGTATGGGCGTGCGCGTCGGTGTGGGCGACGGCGGGACGGTTGGGGTGGCCCGCACCGTCGGGATTGCATTCACGTCGACGTTTACGATCAGGTACGGCGCGTAGATCCAGCCGCGCTGCCCGTCCACGCAGCAGAACTCCAGCCAGGTGCCGGCGGGGTTGCGGCCGCGGATGTTGTACTGCTCACCCCTGGGGATGGCGTCGATGACCGGGTATTCGGGCCCGGGCCCCTTTCTGACGTTGATCCAGTCGGTGTTGACGGTGAAAGAGGGCGTGGGCGCGGCCGTGGCGGTCGGCGTCTGTGTGTTCGTAGGCGCCCGGGTCGGCCTGGGCGTGTTCGTCGGTCTGGGCGTACGCGTGGGGCTTGGCGTGCTGGTCGGCGCGGGCGTGTTTGTAGGCCTGGGCGTGCGCGTGAGGCTGGGCGTTGCGGTCGGTCCGGGCGTATTGGTTGGAGCGGGCGTGTTTGTCGGCGCAGGGGTGTGCGTGGGCCCGGTCGGCGTGGGGCTGGGTGTGTTGGTTGGCCTCGACGTGCTGGTCGGCCGGGGCGTGTGCGTTGCGGTCGGCGCGGGAGTGGGCGTTTGGGTCGGCTGCAGCGCCTGCGAGCCGGGCGCGGGCCGGGCCGCGTTCGCCTCCTCGAGCCGTTGCACGCGCGCCGTCAGCTCGTCGACCTGCGTCGACAGGGTTTGCACCTGGAGGAAGACCCCGATGAGAAGGATGAGTACGGCGGCGAACGCGGCAAAGAGGAAAAGACGTAAGACGAAACGGAAAAATCTCTTCATTGAGAACCTGTCTAATGGTGTGTTGCGGTACGGTTATCTGAAATGGCTGGGCCCGGTCAAGCAGGACTGCTGTCTTCAGTCGATTCCGCTCGTTTCTCCTGCGCGCTTTCCGACAGTCCCATGTTCTGCGCCGTCGCCTGCAGGTCAGCCGCGGCCGCCACCTGTTCTTCCTCCGTAATCTTCACGATCGTGACTCTGTCCGTTATGAACTTCACGAAGAAATAGGGATAGAACAGAATCGCCGCGCCGCCAGTCACTACGAGTAACAGGATCCAGCGCGCCGCGTGCCAGAAGATCCCGTCAGCCAGCAGTCCCGCCTTGGCAAATTCGATTCGGTATTCGGTCCTCATAGTTCCCCCTGGCTGCGATTACGGTACCACGTGACGAACCATATAATGAGAGATGTCGTCACCCATCCCGCCGAAAAGCCCCAACTGTATGGAATGTGAAGTGGTTCTGGCAACAGGTGGAGGACGACCGGCATGATTATGCCCACCGACACCCACATCAACCCGTAGCGCCAATCTTTAAAATTCTGCAGCATCTTCTCGACCAGTCTCAACCATTCCGTACGGACTACCACGGCCAAAGGCGACGGCCCCTACCCAAAATGCTGCGCCAGCGCCTCTTCCACCCAGGCCCGGCACAGTTCGGACATGGTCACGCCCTGCTCGGCGGCCAGCTGCTTGAAGCGGCGGTGGGTGCCGTCCGACAGCTGCACGACGAGGCGGCGGAGCTTCTCCTCTTCTGGTGCGGCGGCTCTGGCGGCCGCGGGCCTCAAGCAGGTCCACGGCGGTGCGTCATCCTTCAGTCAAGCCTTTTCGACAGTGCGCCTGGGCGCGGAAGGAACCGCATTCTGCGATAGTGGTTTGCGGGGGAGGGGGAGTTCTGGGGTAGTGTACCCGCGGGGCGGTTGTTGGGCCAGTTCGGGGCTTTGTCTGAACTGCTGTTCACCCGTTGCTAAATGTCCGCAGGATGGAGTCGGCAACGGGTGAATTGTGGGATTCAGGCGCTTTGCGTCCTCCCGTCTACTCCGCCGCGGCCCAGCCAAGTCGGCGAATCATGGCTTTCCCTTTCGTTAGGGAAGGTGCTCACAAGCGATGCCATCGTTATCTCCGTCCAGCCGGTGTGGGTCCCTGTCCGGTCCGCCAGCGGTAATGAAACAGGCCTGCGCTTCTCGTTGGGTGTTGAAATCCTTGCAATCGAGATCCGGCCCGTGTGGATCGTGTGGATAGCACCCATTGGATGGTGTAGGTGTGGGCGTGGGCGTGTTGGTGCGTGTAGGAGTAGGAGAGCTGGCAGTAGAAGTCGGAGTGTAGGTGGGAGAAGACGGAATGTCAGTTGCAATGGGAATCCGTTCCGCATGTGTGACGATCAGAAGCGGCTCGTAGATCCAGCCGCTGCGCCCAGAGACACAGCAGAACAGAATCCAAGTGCGCGATGGGTTGAATGCCTGGGCATTGAACCGGTCTCCTTGGGACACCGTGGTTATTACGGAGAAGGAAGGCCCCGGCCCTTCTCGCATATTGGCCCTTTCAACTGTGACGACAAAGTACGGAGTTGGAATCGGAGATGAAGTTGGCGTCGTCGTCGAAGTCGGTGTTGCGGTCCCCGTTTCCAGTGTCGAGACGCGTGTTTTCAGCGCCGCCACGTCCGTTGAGAGGCGCTTCACTTCTGTGGTTATTGCGTTGTCTTGCGGTGGGGGTTGGCTGCCCGAGGTTTGCTCAGTCTGCTCCTGCCACAGGGACAAAGTGAAGGCCGTTTGCAGAACAAGCACTATGGCAAGAATGGAAGTTAAGGCTTTCACGCTGCGGTGCCCCCTTGGTGGTCACAGACGCACGGGTGCCACCACAGCAATCCTATGAATCTATCGATCCAACAAGGGGGCGCAACGCCCCCGGCGGCTGTGGATACCGAGGAGTCGACAGATTCAGATTGCTGTGGTGAGTCCATGCTACTACAGAATCGGGGCAGGGGACAATGGAACCGGCGAGGTGTAGGTACTCTGATTGGGGATGCAGGATTGGGCTGCCCGGCAGCGCGTCGAACAGTGACAGATGTCGTTTTGGGCGGTTTTTGGACTTGAGGGAGAATTTCAAGCCGCTGCGAGGCGTTCTAAGCAGTTTTTTTCGGGGGTTCAGGATGAACATTGCCACGGCATCGTTACAGAAAAGGGATCGAAATGACATGCTGATGACATACGGGCGCTGTATAATATGATGTTGAGGATTTGTTACCAAGCTATTCCAATTGGGATACAAAGGTCTGTCGCTGTCGCGAACAGCGCGGGAAGGAGCCATAGGGGACCGATTCGGGGCGGGCTTCTACCCTGCCATAGCCGGATTTCGCGCTCCAGTCGCGTTTAACTGCGGGGTTATTGATGCGTAGGGAGAAGCTCCGATGGAAGTCGACCCGGGGTTTGGTTTTCAAGATTCCGTCCCATATTCCGGGCGGATGCACCGTATTTTTCCCGTCTTGTGGTCCAAGAACCGGGTCTCTGCATACGGCATACGACCGGGGGGGGCAGGCAGGAGATGACAGAACGGAATCTGACGTGGAGAAGAACGCTGCTGGTCGCCTACGAGAAGTTCGGCGGCGAGGCAGACAACGTCTTGATCACGAACTGCATTGTCGACCTGATCAAGTGGGATGGAGACTGGAAGAAGCTGCACACCCAGCTTTCCAAGTATAAGGCCCAGCTTGCCGAAGCCGGGCACCTGGAAAAGGTCCGTCATCCTTCCACCAAGAGTCCCGGCTCGCACCGACTCACCCCCGCCGGACGGGAGGCCGCTTCCCGCTTGTTGCGCGATGAATGCGGGATTCCTGACTGAGACGGTTTGGTTTCAGGAGAGGGCGCAGCGCGGGGAACACTTCTATGTCCACGGAGGACACGGAGGGGCACGGAGAAGGGCTTTTTTGATCCGCGGAGGACGCGGAGGGGCGCGGAGGACACCTTTATGTCCACGGAGGGGCACAGCATCCGTGTGAGTGCACCTTTTTTCCCGTTTCGCGGTCCAAAGAGCGGGGTCAACCTACAGGATATGAATTTGGCTATGAAGGCGGCGTCGAAAGGCAGGTTGCGTGATGCGGGGATGCGGTAAGGAGAAGCTCCGATGGAAGTTGACCCGGGGTTGATTTTAAAGATTCTAGCCCATATCCGGCGGCACGGGGGGCGCCGTGAAACGGGTCTGCATTATCAGGATATTGCCGGGGATTACACGTATGACCAGGTTGACTTCCATGTGAAGCGGTGCGTCGAGCAGGGGCTGATCATCAGGAGGGGCGTGCTTGCAAGGGATTGGGCCATCGTCTCTTTGACGCAGAAGGGCTGGGACTACCTTCGCGACGAGGAGACTTGAGCTTTTTTGTGAAGCGGGGCGAGACCGGTGCGGTACAGGAAGCGGTGGCCGCGAGCACCGGCAAATGGTGAAGCAAGATAGCAGTTCTCCGCACCGGGTGGTGACGCTGCGTGCTGAGGATTGAATCCCGGCCAGCCCGCTGTGCGCAGCGACGCGTGTACCCAGGGGTTCAGTGGTCCACGATTGCACTGTCTCTCCCTGCGGAACGGCGGGCGGCCTGGGACGCAGGACGGACATGAAAGGAGGTCGCCGTGACCGACGAAGCGCTGTTCCTCAATGGCGTATATGAGAGCGTTTTGAAGGGCATTATCAGGGCCCAAGAGAAGGCAGGGCCCGACGAGGTTTTCTATGGAGTTGGAGCATTAAACGAGATCCTGTCATGACCGCCATCGAGAAGGACCTGTCTGCCTATGAAGCGGACGTTGAGTTTCCCGATGTCAGCGGCATGGAGCATCTGCAGATGCTTAAGATTCGGAGTGCGTTGCATCGGGTTGAAGATCAGCTGACTACTGCGCAGAAGATACGGCTGGCGAAGGCAGACGAAAGTTTGCTGCAACAGGCGGATCTGTTTTATCAAGCAGTTCAGACCATTGCAGATCTGGCGCGCTGGCGAGAGACCGAAGAAGGTGTCACACCTGAACATTGGTGGTGGTATCTGGACGTGCTGGCGCACTTGCCGGAGGGCGTCGTGCTCGCTGAGTTCAGCGGTTTTCTTGAGCCGTGAATTAAAGCGAAGGGAGCGGCACCTGTCTGCTCTCCGCTTTTTCTCACGGCAGAGGACTCCCTGTCACCGCCAGAGCAGTGGCAGACAGGGAAAGGCGGCGATATAGGCAGTGGAGGGATCGATGAAGGGCAATAAAATCCCGCAGACCGATTTGGTCCGGGAGCTTGCCGACTTCTGGGACACATATGATCTGACCGACTTCGATTTTGTCAAAGAGAAACTCCTCATTGATCCACAGAGGGTCACGGAGGAGCACGGAGAACGGCAACAACCTTTTGATCCGCGGAGGACACGGAGGGGCGCGGAGAACGGCTTAACTGCTTTTTTTGAATCGGGAAGGGACGCGAAGAACATCTTTAGGGGTTGCGGAGGGTTAGGGAGGTCGAACAGGAGGTCAACCGGTCATGGCTTATTCGGTGCGGGAGGAGCGGCAGAGCCTTGCGACCAGCCTGCGGGAGGAGCTCGACGAGGCGGAGCGAATAATCATCCAGGTACGGCGGGACAACGTTGAATCGTTCCTGCAGCTTCTGGACAGCATCGAAGATCGTTTTGCACAGTTGGCGTCCAGCGGGTTGGACCTGCGGCCGGAGCAGACGCGCTGGAGCGGTCTGCACAGCAAGCTGCAGCGCGAAGCAGGTCGGGTGATGCGCGCTGTGGATGCTGCCGGCGGCCTGGCGGCGTTGCGGGAAACGAATCCCCCGGCGCAAGGGTTGTGGTGGCATTTGGACGCGGTGGTCGCCGAGGCCCGCCGCCGCTTCATTCGCCGTCTGGGGACCACGGTCGGAACGGTAGTCGCTTGTCTGG
>JAPPKG010000691.1:0-3721 GCA_026914085.1 Caldilineaceae bacterium
GCTCGCTGGCGATCCGTTCCACGGACAGGGTGATGATTTCCCTGGCGCGGCGTTCAGCGATCTCTTGGGTCTCCGCCTCAACCTCACGAATTGTGCGTGCAAGCTCCTGTCGCGAATTCCTTTCCGCCTCCTGGAGGAGGATCTCTTTGGCCTCTTCCTGGGTCAAATGGGCCACGCGCTGCAACTCTTCATTGCGCTGTTGTTCGGCGGCTTCCAGTTCTGTGGCACGTTTGTCGAGGCCGCTTTCCCTCTGGTTCAGCTTGCGTTCGCGATTTTCAATCTGATCGACCCGTTTATCGATCTGCTCCTGACGATTGCGCAGCCGGCTTTCACTACGATCCAGATCTCTGCGCTGGCGGGTGCGAATGGCATCCAGTTCGTTCCGTATTCCTACTTCCTCCTCCCTCAGGGCCAGCTGCTGGCGTTGAACCTCTGCCTCGGCTTCTTTAAGAATCTGGGCCGCCTGTGACTCCGCGCTCTGCACGGCGAGTTTCTGCCGCTCCTTCTCTTGTTGTGTGCCAAATGTCAACCCGCGTCGATAGGCATAGTAGATCAGATATCCGACGATGGCCGCGCCAATCAAGGCCGCGACGACAATGACAACTACGACTAGCAAGTCCATATCCGAACCCCTTGGTTTGGATGCACACAGCCTGAAATGTCTGTGGCTGTGCCGGTTGGATGCAGGCGTACCTCTTTCTTCCCTCCAGTCATACGCCTGAATCCTTCTTATGTGGTCATCTTTCATTTAGCGGCCAAAACCATCCAGCTTACGTGTACCACCATTATTCCTGGACGGGGTGGGACGGGACGCGCGCCTCTTCCAGCTCCTGCCAGATACGTTCGATCACGTCCCGGGCCACTTCCCAGTCAAATCCTCGGCGCTGCAGAAAGCTGCCCATGTTCCTGCGAAAGTGAGCAGGGTTGGTCTCCTCTCGCCATCTGTACAGACGGCTGCGGGCAGCGGCTTCGCAGGCCGAAGTCGCGTCACTCAGCTCATCGATAATCGCTTGGGCCACGCTATCGTCGACACCTTTTTGGCGCAACTCGTATCGCAGCGCCCGCGGTGCAACGGGTCGGAATCGATTGCGTTGCTCTACCCAGAAACGGACGAATTCCCGGTCGTCGAGGTACTGCCATTCCAGCAGTTTGGCGATGATCCATTCAATCTGTGAAGAGCTCAGGCGGCGCCCGTCCCTTGGCCGGTAGGCCTGGAGATTGCGCCGCACCTCGACCTGGCTGCGGGGGCGCACTGCCAGGAAACGCAGTGCCCTGTTGTAGCCCTGGCTGCGCAGATCGACGGCTTTCAGCGCCTCGATCTCCTGCTCACTGAGTTGCTGGCCAATCCTCAGTTGGGCGGCTTCCACCGCCGGCAACGGGAAGGCATATTCGCCGTCCAGAAAGAGATTGACTCGTTCCTTGTCTCTCTTCTGGAATCGCAGCGCCGTAATCGTTTTTCCTGTCATAATCGGCCCGAAAAAAAATCGCCGTGGCCATTGACCACAGCGACTGGAGAATCCCGGCATGGCATCTCCTGAGCACTCTTCTCAGAGCAGACCATGCCAGAAGAGACGCATCAGTACAGCATTGCGCCTCGGTGAGGGCGATTTTATATGGACACCTGCTGTTGCATTACACAAACCACCGATTGGATATCGGCTTGCCCGCACCGCAAATAGGGGAGGATTGCGGTGGGTGGTTGTCTGTGAGTCTATATTTCCGTATCAACAGCCGGTCTTACATCAACACTCGTTACGACGTTCGATCCGCCACTGGCGATCAACGTTCAGGAGAACGTCTGCCAATTTATCTGTTCAGTTTTTTCAGCGACCCAGGGCATCCCCTGATAAGACGGAATAAATGAGTTTTGGGTGCTGTCCTGGTTTTGGCGGTAGTGTGTCAGCACAAAATCGCGTCCAACTTGAGAGCGCTGTGGTTAGCGTTTTCAATTATGGCAACACGTGCGACGTTTGAAATCTTTCGCTGTATAGAGAACTCCTGTACATATCTGCACATCAAGTAACAAGAAAGATAAGTTCAGTGCAAAATGCCTGCACTGGGTGTGTCGTCCTGCACAGGAACTTTGTCAGGCCTGGACCTCATCTCCATTGGAGCGGGCTGGGAGCCCTGTTCTGTCCCTGATGATGCTGTCGATCTGTGAGGCTATCTCCGGATTGTCGCGCAGGTGGTTCTTGGCGGCTTCACGCCCCTGTCCGAGTAGGTCATCGCTATAGCGGTAGAAGGCGCCGCGCTTTTCGATGATGTCGAACTCAACGCCCAGGTCCAGCAGGTCGCCCTGCGTGCTGACCCCTTCGTTGTACATGATGTCGAACTCAGCCACCTTGAACGGCGCCGCCACCTTGTTCTTGCGCACCGTCACCCGCGTCCGGTTCCCGATCACGTCACTCCCCTGTTTGATCGACTGGATCCGCCGCACATCCAAACGCACGCTGGCATAGAACTTCAGCGCCATCCCGCCGGACGTCGTCTCCGGATTGCCAAACATGATCCCGATCCTCTGACGCAGCTGATTGGTGAAGATCATACTCGTGTCGGTCGTCTTCACCGCACCCACCAGCTTGCGCAGCGCCTGGCTCATCAGCCGCGCCTGCAGTCCTACGTGGCTGTCTCCCATCTCCCCTTCGATCTCCGCACGCGGCACCAGCGCGGCGACGCTGTCCACCACCACGATGTCCATCGCACCCGAACGCACCAGCGCTTCCGCTATCTCCAGCGCCTGCTCACCTGTGTCCGGCTGCGACACGTACAGATCCTCGACATCCACTCCGATCTTGCGTGCGTAGCTCGAGTCCAGCGCATGCTCCACATCGACAAAGCCGCAGACCCCGCCCATCCGCTGCGATTCCGCGATCGCATGCAGACACAGGGTCGTCTTGCCCGAACTTTCCGGCCCGTACACCTCGATGATGCGCCCGCGCGGAATGCCCCCCACGCCCAGCGCTATGTCCAGGCTCAGACTGCCCGTCGGGATCGACGCCACGTCCAGCCGGGATGCCTCCCCCAGCCTCATGATGACCCCTTCGCCATAGCGTTTGTTCAGAGTGGCGAGGGTTGTATCCAATGCTTTCTGACGACCAGTTTCCGCCATCGCAAGCTCCACTGCTCTACCGGCCCGAAGCCGATTAGAGGTTCCAAAAAAGATTGATACCACCGTGCCAGGGCTTGGCCGGGTCGGCGGCCGTTTCACCTTACCGCCGGCAAAGGGCAACAAACAATGGCAACCAAATGTGCAGCTTGGCTACGCGGTGGCAGAGATTCGACTCTGCATTTAAGTGTACTGTATGTGCAAGGAGTATGCAAGCGCTTCAAAAAAGTGGGTGCATCCCAGATTTTTTGCGAGGATGTTGTCTGAATCAGGATGTGCAGGATTGACAAGGATTTTCACGATGGCCGACGATGAAGTGCTGCCAGGGGGGCGGCCCTTGTGCTGGGGCCAGATGGGCAGATCTCAGAGGGACAACAGTATGGGTTGGACCCAAGAGGAGGATTATTCGCCGCGTTAGGTGGAAGTTTTCGGTAACACTCGGTCAGACGAGGCGGATGTTGATCGGGAGGGGTTGACGTACGTGGCCGGCGGGATGCCGAGTGGTTCGCCGGCTGCCAATCAGGTTGTCACCTGCACGTGATCAACTGCTTTTGCCTGGTCTTCATGAGCCGGGCGGCTCGTATATTTTCTCCCGCAGGGCCACAACTTCCCTGC
>JAPPKG010000230.1:0-3721 GCA_026914085.1 Caldilineaceae bacterium
GCGGGGCCCAAGCCGATGATGCCGAGGCGGATGGGTGAATCGCTCATTTTATGTGGCTCCTCACGGGGAGAGGCCGCACGGCAGTTTTGCGTGCGGCATGATTACAGAATAGGTTGCGCAAGTTTTCTCCTGGCCGCTGGATGACATAGCGGGGGTTTGGGATGCAACGGGCGGCATGTGTGGTGCTGGTTGCAATCAAAGTGACGTGATGCGGGCAGAGGAGAGTTTTATCGAGATCGGCGCGCAAATGTTTCCATTGCAGAGATGTGCACAAATCAGATATACAGGTGCCGCCGAAGCGGGACAGGCGGGCCTTGCCGCGAGCCCTTGTGACAAGAAAGGGTGTAGTTTCGGAGAAGAATAGTGGAAAGGGGGGCATGTGTCAAACAGGTTTGAGGAGGCGGAACGGCAGTAGTCAGTGGTCAGTGGTCAGTAGTCAGTGGTTAAGCGGCTGGGCACCTTCACATTACTTAGTCGTTGTCTAAGTAATGTGAAGGGTTACCACCATTTTGGACATCGCCTCAGAAGGGTCTTGCGGGGGATGTCAGGTGGGCGGGTGTCAGGCGAAGTGGAGCCGGCCTGAGGAGTAGGTTTTGACGGCGTAGCGGAGGGCGTCGTAGGTGTCGTCGCCGCCGATGCCCTCTTCGTTGACGTCGACTTTGAGGACGTCTTCGGGGTTTTTGGGGTCGTTCTGGAGGTTGGGGAGGCATTCGATGAGGTTGGTGCAGCGGTTGAAGATGAAGAGGGAAGGGGGGATGCCGGCGTCGGGGTTGCCGAGGCGGGTGCGGAGCTCGTGCGCGCCCTGGATGCGGTCGGTGTCGGCCGGGGTGAAGTCGAGGCCCTCATCGAGATAGGTGTCGGCGACGGTGAATTGGGACTTCTGGGCGAAGACGTCGGCGCCAGCATAGATGTGGTTGCGGACGTCGCGGCGGGCGCCGTTTCTCTCGATCATGGCGTGCACTTCATTGGCGTGCTGTTGGGGCAGCCAGCCGTTCTGGACGTGTTCGTCGAGGACGTAGACGTTGTCGTCGCCGTCGACGGCGAGGAGGAGGAAGACGGTGGGGTGTTTGTAGCCGTAGTCCATGCCCATGAAGCAGTGCCATTCAGGTGGAATGGGGAAGGGTTCGATTACGTGGAGGTCGTAGTTGAAGTTGTCGAGGAACTGACCGGCGGCGATTTCCCAGTCTCCGTAGCGGTGGGCGCGCAGTTTCCAGCCGGTGTTTTCTTCGAGTTTGCGGCGGTAGTCGGGGTCGATAACTGCGTTGTCTTCGATGGTGGCGGGGATGAAGCGGGTGTCGAGCTCCTTGTGTGTGCGGAAGGGGTCGACGAAGCGTTTTTTGTACCAGACGTGGCCGATGCCGCCGGGGTTGGCGGTGGTGTAGATGCGGGGGCGGAAGTTTTTGCTGGTGCGGTTGGAGTCGCGCAGGGCCTTGTACTTGATGTCGGAGAGTGTGGTGGCTTCCTCGATGAGGATGACGTCGTACTCGATGCCGAGGTACTGGTCGACGTCGTTTTCGGTGCGGAAGTGGCCGATGTAGATGCGTGAGCCGTTGGGGAAGATGAGGAGTCCTTCGGACCTGATGAAGCGGTGGGGGATTCTTTTGAGGACAGTGCGGCGGAGGTCGTCGAACTGTTCGCGGGCCTGTTTGGCGGAGAGGCGGAGGTAGAGGGCCTTGAGGCCGGGGACGCGGCGGCAGTCGTCGAGGGCGAGCTGTGCGAAGGAGGCGTGGGATTTGCCGGGGCCACGGGCGCCGCCGAAGCCGACTTGGGTGGGGCCGTCGGGGCGGTCGCAGATGCGGGCGGCGGCGTGGAAGTGGAGTTGTTTGCGCTGGGGGACGTAGCCGGCGGATATGAAGTGTTCGAGTTGGTCGGGCGGGAAGCTGAGAGTGCGCGAGGCCTTTCCGAGTCCGTCAAGCATGTGTTTCTTGGATTTACTCTTCATCGTCGTTATATCGTTCGAGGATTTTCCTGGCTTCTTCGTCGAGGACCGGCCAGCCGCTGGAAGCGGAGAGGTGGTCGTGGTCCTGGGAGGACTGTTTGGCGCGGCGCTGGAGGTCGGAAATGGTGTTCAGGTAGCCGCGCAGGGTAGGGAGCATGGCGCGGGCTTCCTCTTTGGACAGGTTTTCCAGGTCGGCGACGTCAAAGGCAACGTTTATGGCGTTGAAAATTTTGCCATTGAGGTGGTTGTTGCGTTCGCGAGTCTCGGCTTCATGGGCAGCCTCGAAAGCGACCTTCTCTTCGTGATTGGCGTTGTCCCAGTCAAAGCCGCGTTCTTCCCAGCGCCATTCCTTGTGTCTTTTGCGGGCGGTTTGGGAGGGCCTGCCCTGGCCGCCTGTCCAAGCGCGATAGGCACCTGCGAGGGAGCGGGACGGGCCCAACCTGAGGTAGGTGCGGAAGCGGCCGTACCACTTGGGCGGTTCGCCTGGCTGCTGCTCCCAGGATTTGGGTGAGTTATTGGATGAGGTTTTGTCTGTCATTTTGTAAGTATAGCACAGATGATCGGGTTTTTTGGGGAAATCGCGAAAAGTCTACAAATGTCGCGTTATGTCTGCAAATGTCGCGCCAAGTCTACAAATGTCGCGTGGTTTTCGGGTTTTTTGGGGCGCTGTTTTGTGCGTTTTGGTGTCGAATGGCCCGATCGCAGGCCATGACGCGTTCTTCCCAGTGCCATTTGGCGGCTTGGTTGCCGGCGGTGGCGGAGGGAGTGCTCTTGCTGCCGGTAGAGGCGTGAAAGGCAGATTTGAGGGTGCGGGAGGGGCCTGAGGAGAGGTAGATGTGGAAGCGGTTGTACCAGTCGGGCGATCTGTCGGGTTGCGGCTGATGGTTTTTGGGTAAGGTATAGTTAGTCATGTGCTAAGTATAGCACATGCGATCGGGTTTTTCAAGGGGTTTTGGAAAACTCGTGCTAAATTGGGTGGGTTTTGGGTCGTTGTGGGGCTGAATTGGGTGTGCTGGGGAGGCGTAGGGCCGGTTCTTGGGGACTGATTTGGGGTTGTGGTGGTGTTTTGGGGGTTATTGTGGGGGTGAAGGTGGCGGCGGGGGGGTCATGGGGAGGATGCCAATTCGAAGCGGATGCCGAGTTGGCGGAGCATGTCGAAGGTGTTTCGTTTCAGACCGGTGAGGCTGTAGGCTTCCCGATGCAGGAGACGTCCTTCGGCGACCGCCCCCGTAACGGCGCTTGCGAAGCGTGGACCGATGCGCCATCTCTGTGTGTTCCAGAAATTTCCGCTGGGACTTGTGGTGGAGTGTCCTTCACCTTGTGTCTTGTTCTTTTCGTAGAAGGCAAAGAAGGTTTCGCGTTCGATGAGCTCCAGATCGAGGAGGCGGTGGGCGGCGACGATGGCGCTGACTTTGAATCTGATGGCGATCTTCTGATATGGGTTTTTCCGATTGCGGACGGTAGGCCAGTAGGCCCTCAACTCTTCCTCGGGCACGAGAAATTCGGCGGCGGTCCGGTTGCAGAATTGCTCGGTTGCGTTGTCTGCGGGCATCAGCTTGTCCAGAGCGGACAGTCCGGTCTCACCGACAAAAAGGTGTGCCAGTTCGTGAGCCAGGGTGAAGGTCTGAGCGGCGATGTAGTAGGCACTGTTGACGAAGGCAAGGGGAGCGTACTCGTCGACAAGGGCGAATCCGAGAAACTCTTTCGGATCGAGTTTGCGCCTGTTTCTGTTGCCGACGACGCCGTTGAAGACGACGAGGATGCCGGCCTGATCGACCCGGT
>JAPPKG010000285.1:0-3698 GCA_026914085.1 Caldilineaceae bacterium
GGGGTCTTGGTGCGTGGTAGGGTTTCAAGGACTGCGCATGGGAGGGCTATCGAGGGTCGAGGCCCTGGCGGTCAGTACGGGCGCGCAGCAGGTGACCTTCGAGGCTGGTTACGTAGAGGTCACGCAGGTCGCTGCCGCCGAAGGTGCAGTTGGTGGGGCCGTCGCAGGGAAGGGGGTGTGTTTCGAGGACTCTGCCGTTGGGTGCGAAGACGTAGATCATTCCCCCAGGGCCGCTTATGCCCGAACCGGCGGTGGCGACAATGTTGCCGTCGCTGTCCAAGCACATGCCATCGATGCCGCGATGGGGGTAGAAGTTGTGGAGTACTTCATACCGGCCGACTACGGCCCCGTTTTCGTCCGAGCCCTCATCTAGGACCGGATAGGCGCGGAGCTCCCGGTGTTCGCCCTCGCCGTATTTGCTCTGGGCGACATAGAGGACGGTTTCGTCAGGAGAGAGCAGGAGACCGTTGGGGGCGGTGGTGTCGTAGGTCACGCGCACAGGGCGCCAGCTTCCATCCGCTTGGCGGTCCAGCCTGTAGATGGACTCGTGATCCAGTTCCATGTCGTCACGGAAGTCACCGTAACGGGGGTCGGTAAACCAGATTCTGCCTTTGCTGTCGATGGCAAGATCGTTGGGGCTGTTGAATCGGCGCCCATCGAATTGGGCGCAGAGTTCGATGGTTGCTGCGCCCTCCGGGTACCGGACCATGCGGCGGCCGCCGCCTTCACAGGCGTTGACGACGCCGTCGCTATCGAGCATGAGGCCATTGGCTGCATTTGTGCCTTCGCGCCAGACGGTGAACTCGCCGCTGTCCGGGTCGAAGCGCATGATGCGGCTGTTGGGGATATTTGTAAACAGGAGTGAGCCGCGGTACCAGACGGGGCCTTCCGTCAGGCCGATTGGTTCCAAGAGGGTTTCAAACTGCCAAGCCATCGGTATCTCCTGCTAGTGTTCGAGCGAGAATTCGGAACCACAGTCAATCGTAATCTGTCGACTTCGCTTCAGGGCCTGGTAAGGGTCATCGAGCTGGGGGCTGAGTTCGAGACTTACGGCGCCTGCGTAACCGATTTCCTGCAAGGCCTTGAAGGTGTTTCGGAGCGTTTCGGTCGTCAGAACGCCGTCGAGCAGGGCCCAGTGCAGGTCGCCGTGGCCGTCGTTATCGTCAAGGTGAACGTAGTCCAGGCGCTCTGCGGCCGCGCGGATGACTTCAGCCGGATCTTCGTCGCTGATTTGGACGTGGCCAATGTCGAACAGAAGCCCGAGGTTTGGGTGATCGATTGCGTTTATGAATTCCAGCGTGGCTGCGGCGGTGGGAAGTGCGGTACCGGGAAAGTGCTCGATGCAGAGCCTGACGTCATGTGCTGCGGCCTGGTCTGCGGCCTGCGCGAGGGAGTCGGCGTAGCGGGCCAGAGTCGGTTTGCTGTCGTCTTTGCCGGGCACCAGGTAGACGACCTTGGCGCCCAAGGCCGCGCACTGTTTGGCAACCTTTTCGATATGCGCCACGGCCCTTTGGCGCGCGCCAACATCGGAACTTTCGAGAGCGGCATCATCCGGTACGCCGAAGGAGGCTGCTATCGAAGAGACGCTCAAGGAATGCGTTTCCAGGAGGGCGGGTACCTCTTCCTCATCCAGAAAATCAGGCCTGATGTCGATCCTATGGAACCCCAAGGAGCGCATATCGGACAGGACATCTTTCGGGTGAGCGGTCAAAGCCCACGCACAACAGGACAGGTACATTCTCTCAATACTCCAGCTGTTCGAATTCCTGTGACAGAAGCTCTTCCGACTGTTCCTCGCTGCTGCTGGCGAGAAGAGACTGCAGTTCAATCAGCTCATTGGACTGCAAGAAGCGATGAAGTCTGTGGCCGTGGCGACGGCTCCACTCCTCGATTGCGGGTGTCATTTGAGCAATCGTGGAGAAGTCGGAGGGGAAACGCAGGGGGTCGCCGCCCAGCCAGCGCCCGTGTCTGCCGGCGAGGGTTGTGTTCCAGATCTTGGCAGGAATCACGTCGGGCGTCAGGTTGCCGGTGGGCCATGCCTGAAAGAGAACGGGGAGCCGGGGCGGAAAGTCCGGCAGGATCCCCTGCAAGAGTTGATGACTTCTGGTGCAGGTGGACGGCATCCAAAGGGGGATCACGGGGCTTCTGAGACCGATAACCGGATTCATTTGGGGTCCGCTCTCGATGAGGATTGCACTCGGTTGGACTTGCAAGAGATAGTAGAGCCATTGCCAGGCGTAGAAGCCCATCCGACTTATGTCATCGACCGAGGAGAAGGAAAGGGTATGGATGGGCAAGCCTTCGTCTCCGGCATGGTCTCGCACCGAGGTTGCGAAGCCTGAGATGGAGCCCCACTGGGCCTCCGGCTGATATGTCCAGTGTCGCGAGAGACGCCAGCCGCTGCGCTGAAGGCCGCCCTCTTCGTGCAGCCAGTCATCCAGCCAAGGGGTACCGCGAATGAACTCCTGATCGGTGAAGCCTCCGTAGCCTCCAATCTGCAGTCTGTGCCGGGCGCCGATCTCGTACTGGCTCCACTTGGAGGAGCAGGACAGGAGAAGCAGCGAACCGCCGGGCATGAGGCGCTCGCGGATGAACCTTTTGTACTGGTCCGGCAGCGAGGTCAGCTTGAGATATATGCTTACACTCCGCTTGATCTGCTGCCGGGCGTGGATGGGGTCGAAGACGCTAACGGCCAGGAGATCGGGATTGTGATTCAGGATCGGGGTAAGCAGGTCGACACTTCGCTGCTGATAGCCGGCTATGTCGTCGGGTTTGCCGCGAGAGGAGAAGGCGATGGGGAAAGAGTCGGCCAGGAGAGGTGCGCCGAGGCAGGCACACAGGTGGGCGGTCGCTCCGGATGGGACACCGACTACGATGGTATCGAAGCGCCTGTCCGATTCCAGGTTATCGTACTGGCTCACGTTCCATTGCGCGAGGTCTGCCGTTGTAAGGCTGAAGGAGAGCGAACGGTTGTGAGGGCGGTTTTCGGTGGCCCATACGGCGAGACCGGCTCCCCAGCTACGGGGAAGATGGGAGCTCAACCGCAGCAGAGATAACTGACGCCCCATCTTGGCATTTGCAGCCGGGAAGTGAAATCTGTTTTCCAAGGCGGCGGCGACCGCGGCGACCGCTCCGGTAGCGATATCGAAACCGACTGGGTTGTAGGACACTGGCAAGCTGAATCCTTCTGCCTGGCTTCGTCGATGTTGCGCGCACTACGGCTTCCGCCGCGAACAGACCTTCCACGCTGCACTTGGCGGGCTTGAATCGGACGGCGGAATTGACAGACATTATAGCCGACACGGCAAGGCATCGCAATTCCGGTTCAGAGGCAAGTATAGGTTGCTTAGGAAGGCAGACTTTATGTGGGTTTGGCTAGCGTACTCTCTGTTTGCGTGGACCGTATTGCGTAATGCGTAATGCGTATTGCGTAAGGGTTGAATTGACAGGCACGATTCCGTTGTCCAATCCGCACGAGAAGTGGGACTGGGAAATTTGGGGGAGGGCGTTGAGGGAGGCGGGGCGGCGCGTGGGCAGACGTGAGGCGACCCGGTCGGTGTGTACGATTGGGGGGCACGAGGCGGGTGAGGGACCGGCGGAATAGGCACATTGCCGGCCATGCGACGCCAAGGTGGCATGGCAGTAGGGGGGGCGTTGGGGGGGGGGGGGCCCCCCCCCAAGGGGGGGCGCAAAAGGCC
>JAPPKG010000603.1:0-3691 GCA_026914085.1 Caldilineaceae bacterium
CTGGCGCCCACGAAGGACCAGGCAGCGCCGGCGAATTTAATGGTGGTCATGGTTGGCTCCTGATTGCCTGTTCGTCGTTCTGCATTC
Organism: Caldilineaceae bacterium; assembly: GCA_026914085.1. Taxonomy (GTDB): domain Bacteria; phylum Chloroflexota; class Anaerolineae; order Caldilineales; family Caldilineaceae; genus Bin5. The sequence continues at coordinate 88 of JAPPKG010000603.1, forward strand.
GTGTTGGCCACGTTTCCGGAAGATTTGGATCTTAGGAAATTCACACTCTCCTGTTTTGTAACGAGGAGAACCTTAAATCACGGGGAAAGATATAGATCTTTTTGTAGTTACTAGCACAAAGGTACATAGTTTCTAACAATAAAGTCGGGAGGTTTGAGTCTGACTCTTTGCTATAACAGTGCCTAGATTTGGCGCAATTCGACGAAACTGTGCGAAAAAAGGCTAATTCCTTTCTATATTCCTGCCGATATGCTTGTGTGAGCAGGCCAATTCAGCAGATCTGGCGTGTTGAGAGCCTCTCTATGCTGAATCCATTGTTAAATTCTTTGCTAAAACCTTTGATAGTGTATCGAAATCTTACAAAAATTATCAAAGGATAAGACGACCGGTGGAGCAATATGTCTCCCTCCGGCCGTCATATGACGACGAAGTCCTCGCGCATTTTCATTGGCCCAAGAATGCGTCTCTTTGCTCAGTCAGCAAGCGCATTCAAAGAGATCCATGCCGGCCGAGCTCGCGTCCCCCGATTGATGATTTTGCCTGAGAGGCGAAGATCTTGTAGCAGATTGTGAACTTTATTCCGTTTCTGCTGAAGGTTGAGTCGGTCAGGTAGCTTCTCCAATAGCACATCGTCGATATCCTTGCGACTTATTGGTCCATGTTCATTCACTACTTCCAGAATCAAGTCTTTATAGTACCGATTATCGAAGCCACGTTCGAGAATGTGTTCACCTATCTTTCCGGTCGCTTTGGCGACTACGTCCGCTACTATAAGGTTGGGATAGCGCCCTTCCACCAAGCCAGCATTCTTGAGCTTGCTATGTTCCCTTTTCTCGATGGGCAATTTTTTCTGCACTCGATCGAGCAGAATTACCTGTTCAAGGTCAAGATCAGTCCGTTCCAGAAGTAGCCGAGTGTAACGTTCATCCAGAATCCGTCCGTTGAGACTTACAGTGACAAAGCCCGGCGTGACAAGATCGTAATCTGGAAGAGGGAACGAACGTTTACGTTGAGTTTCAAACATACGTTTGATCCCGCCGCCTTGTGTGTCGATCAAATTCAGCTCGACCATCGCATCCGCGAGGAATGTATTTCGGTAGATAGATTGTGGAGCGTCCTGTCGAATTACCGTCTCTATATCACCAGGTAGAAAATCGCCGACATTTGTTAAGATCACATGGTCGGGAAACTCAACGACGATGACACGACCACGTAACTGGTAGTCCTGATGAGCGATGCAGTTGTGTAGTGCTTCCCGGATTACCCAGAAGTCATACTGTGTAAACTCCACCGGGAAAAGTGTCCCGATTGGCATGGCACGCACATTCAGATTTCGGATTCGGTTTTGTAACCTGTCGCCAGCAAGCAAGAAGGGCGGACCGAAGTGTTCATAGTCGAGTTCGCGGTTGTCAGCGTCTTTTAGTATCCACGAAATTTTTGCCACCGCGGGTGACAGTAGCGTAGCCGATTCGGCGCGGCCAAGTAGGAGGAGCGCGGTATGTGTCACTTTGCCTTGCCTTAAGACACGAGCTTTGTTAAGGAAAGTGATGTCGTTCCATTCAGCTACTTCGTCCGCCTGAGAGAGATGCGTGATAGTGAATTGTTCTCGTGCTTTTGTGATAGCCTCTGGATCAAGATCATTAACCGTCGCGTCCTCGCAAATCTCCGCTGACCAGTCGTTCCCCCGTGTCCAAATCGCCCGTGCTTTCTCAGGGTGGCTCTTCAAATTGGTTTTGCTTGCGCCGATCCGGATGTAAGACTCGCCGCGAAAACTGACAGGTCTATCGCGGGCCGGGGTGATTTCAAAAACAACAACACGCCCGTTGGCGTGCTCTACAATGTGGACCTCAAAATTTGGGTTTGGGCTCAACTGCGACATAACCCAAGGAAGCAGGTCTTGATTACCTTGGGCCTTCTTGGTGTATGGATCGAAGGACGTTCCGACAATCTCGTGCGTTTCATCCTCGATGCCGTAAAGAAGATATGCCTTCGGCTTATACTTTAGGCATGCTGCGTTCGCCAAAGCAGATATGTACTCACCTATCCTTTGGTCAGAGTGGTAATTCCTCTTGAACTCAACCCACTCCGTCTCTCCAGACAACTGGCATAGTTCATCCACAAGACGAACGAGACGACTATCATGAATTCGACTGAATGTCATGTCTTGACCTCCTTGAAGATATTTTAGTTCCCCTCCCCTCCACCGCCAACCCGCCAGTGGAACACCTCCGGCATCCCTTCAGGATAGGCGTCGTGCGGGTCATAGTCGTCCCCGCTCTCGTCCTCCATTATCGGCGCCATGTATTCCTCCCAGCGCACCGACTCGGGACTCTCCGCCAGAATGCGGACCGCCTCCGCGTAGTCCTCAGTCTCCATGTACAGAAACAGTTGCCGGTCGGCCATGAAGATGCTCATGCTGCGCACGCCGGCTCGTTCCAGGTCGGCCAGCACAGCAGGCCACACCTCCCGGTGGCGCCTCCGGTACTCTTCCTCCTCCCCCTCTCTGACGTGCATGACAAACGCAACCCGTTCCATCGCAAACCCCGGTTTTCAGTGGTCAGTGGTCAGAAACAGCAACAGCCGGAGCAACTTCACACCTCCATGCCGGGCACCGGGATCGTGCTCCGCATGCCGCCGTCCACGTCAAGCGCCGACCCGGTCAGGAAGGCGGCTTCGTCGGAGATGAAGAAGATCACTGCATTCACGATATCCTGCACTGTCGGGTTGCGCTGCAAGGGAATGTCGGCGGCCGTGGCCGCCAGGATCTCCTGCGGCTGCATGCCCGTGGCCTCTGTCTTCAGTTCGAGGATCTCCTGTCCCATCCCCGTTCCCGATACGCCGACCGGGCAGACGCAGTTGACCGTAACCTGGCGCGACGCCAGTTCTCCCGCCAGCACCTTGGTCAGCCCAACAACTCCGAACTTGGCCGCACAGTAGTGGGCCAGCAGCGGGAACCCCACCTTGGCCGCGTCGGACCCGATGTTGACGATGCGGCCGCGGCCGCTCGCGCATAGCAGCGTCGCGGCGGCCTGGCAGCAGAGAAAGGTGCCCTTCAGGTCCACGTCGAGCACCCAGTCCCACTCAGCCTCGCTGATCTTCTCCAGCGGGTTGAAAGCGATGACACCGGCCGAGTTTACCAGCGTGTCCAGGCCGCCGAACCGCGCCTCGCAGGCCGCCACCGCCTCTGCCGCTGACTCCGGCGAGGTCACATCCAATTCAATGGCCAGCAGATCGTCGCTGCCCAGGCCGCGTTCGGCCTCCCGCAGGCGGTCGCGGTCGATGTCCCCAATCGCGACCTGCGCGCCGCGTGCCAGCAGCGCCTCCGCAATCCCCAGCCCGAATCCACTCGCCCCACCGGTGATCAGCGCACGCCGCGCGCCTCTCTGCATATCCGACACAGTCTCCCCTCCCCAAATTCATCGGCGGCCAGCAATCATCGAACCTCTAACCAATGACCACCGCCCTTTCACTCAAACGAGTACTTGCGCACAATCTCTTCCCGTACATGAACACCAAGACCGGGCGTATCGCGCACGGCCAGGTATCCGCCCTCCTGCACCCAGGGATCGCTGACCAGCTCATGCTGCATCGGCGACTCATGCGG
>JAPPKG010000041.1:0-3688 GCA_026914085.1 Caldilineaceae bacterium
CCCGCACAAGGGAGGGCCGAATAGGCCCGACCGCCCAACTGCAGTGGTCAGTGGTCAGTGTTTGGGCAATGAATTTGGGGATGGAGGTGAGGGCTGGACGCGGCTGAGTCTTCACTTAGGGCATGCGAAAGTTCGCCCCTATTTTGGGATGCACGGCCGATTTTCCTGCGATTGACACTTCCAATCTAATTGTATATAGTGGAAGCCCCGTACGATGGCGCTGGAAAGGATTATCTTTGCCACATTGTGATGCGAAATCACAGCGCTGCATTCTGCCTTTCTGCTCGCTACCCTCCCCACGATTTGCACGGAAAAGGAGAAGAGACGAAATGACGAAACGTACGACACTGTCGAGACGCCATTTTCTGACGTTGAGCGGAACAGTTGGGGCAACGGCGCTGGTCGCGGCCTGTGCTCCTGGCGGCGCGACCGAAACGGCGCCGAGCGCCGGGGAAGAGTCCGCGGCTATGCCTCAGACGGCAACGCAATCAATCCCCGAGTTGTTGGGTGCGGACATGCCTGGGAGTCCGGATCATCCCAAAGGCTGGACAACGGTGCTGCCCGATCTGCCGGAGGGCCTGCCCCCTGCTCCCGGACAGGAACCTATTGAAATCTCGATTACGCGACGCGTGGACTCTCAAACCGCTTTTGGCGAAGGGGATTCGCTGGATAACAATCCCTGGTCGCGCATGATCGAGAAACTTTTCGGCGTCAAGCTCACGTTAGCCTGGAGTTGGTCGTCGGGTGACGAACAGACAACCAAGTACAACCTGGCCATGGCCAGCGGCGATATGCCCGACTACCTGGAGACTGTGCCGTCCAACATCTTCCTCAAGATGATAGAGGCCAATCTGCTGGAGGATATCACCGACGCATTTGCCATGTATGCCAGCCAGAGCTGGCAGGATATCTGGGCGCAGCACGGCGACCTTCCCTGGATCTATTCCACAGTGAACGGCCGCAAATATGGGTTGCCCTTCGTAGCGCAACAGGCACAGAACGACCACATCCTCTGGTATCGGAAGGACTGGTTCGATAAGCTCGGTCTGTCCGTCCCGCAGACGCTTGACGAGTTGCACGATGCTGCCCTGGCGGTGGTCGAAGCCGACATCGGAATAGGTGCGCCGGGCACCACAGTCGGCCTGCTGGCCAACAGGTCCTATGGCGCCAATTGGTTCGGCAGTATTGATCCGATTTGGGGGCCCTACGGAGTCATTCCGCACCAGTGGAGCGAGGTCGGAGGTGAATTGGTCTACGACAGCATTCGCGAAGAGATAAAAGAGCCGCTGGAGCTCCTGAGCCAGTGGTACCAGGACGGCGTCTTCCGCAAGGATTTCTTTACGTTCAGCACTTCGGACTCGATCCAGGACGTGGCATCCGGCCATTGCGGCATCCACTACACACCTTCGTGGGGCGCCTGGCTGGATACCGTGCGCAACGATCCGGAAACGGTGTGGGCATTCGCCGACAATCCGGCCGGCCCCAATGGCAACCGCGCACGTAACACCGCGAACGCCTTTTATCCTTCGCCATTCTGCTTCCGCAAGGGAATGGAATACGTGGAAGAGATTTTCGAGATTACCAACTTCATGCAGGCGTTGAGCGAAGAACCCGACCGGCGCTTTCACGGCTGGGAGGGTCACGACTACGAGTTCCAGGAGGACGGTTCGGTAGCTACTACGAATATCTTCTGGAAATTCGCCGCCATCGGACCAGTCGGCACTCGCGGCAGTGGCAACATCGACCCCGCAAACCGTGCCAACGAGATCCGCTATCAGTTGGAGTGGGCCGACATTCCTGTTGAGGAGCGGGACGCTTACCAGACATTGTCGCTGGAGGACCCGACCGGTGTGTCCATAATCTCAAAGGAGGCGCTCCTTTTCATCCTGGATACAGCCGAACAAGGGAAACTCAGCAAGTTCCAAAGCCTGCCCACGCCAACAATGATTGAGCGAAACAGCGACCTCAACAAGCTGCAAGACGAGACGATCCTTGGCATCATCATCGGCGACAAACCGATGAGCGCGTTCGACGAGTTTGTCGAGCAGTGGAAAAGCCAGGGCGGCGATCAGATAACGCAGGAAGTGAATGAATGGTGGGCGGCCAGGTCTTGAGTGACCAGGAGTCGTTGACGTTTGTCAGGCCAGGAAACTGCGGGCCTATCATGTTGTCCGACCACGAAGGAGACAGTGAGGCAACTACGAGGGCACCCACAAGGGGTGCCCCTACTGTGATTGCTGGTTGGAAGGAAGTGTCGACGAGGCCTAGCTGCTGACCTGGACTGCGGGCACCAGCTCGGAAGCGGCGGCTACGGAAAAGGCGATCTGTCCGTCCTGTTCTGCGGCGAGTACGTGATCGCCGCTGCCAACACGTCCGTCGAGGATTTCCAGCGCCAGCGGGTCGGCGACTGTGCGCTGGATGGCGCGCTTGAGCGGTCGGGCGCCGTAGGCCGGGTCGTAGCCGTCCTGAACGATCAAGGCCTTGGCTTCGGCGGTCAGATCGAGAGTAATGTCGCGGTCGGCCAGAAGGGCACGCAGGCGTTCAAGTTGGATTTCGGCAATGCCCTCCAGATGACCGGCCGACAGGCTGTGGAAGATTACGATCTCGTCAACGCGGTTGAGAAATTCCGGCCGGAACTGCTGGCGCATGGCGGTCATCACACGGCGCTCAACCTCTTCATCGAGCCCGGCGACGTCGAGGATGTACTGGCTGCCGACGTTGCTGGTCATGATGATGACGGTGTTGCGGAAGTCGACGGTGCGGCCCTGGCCATCGGTCAGGCGGCCGTCGTCCAGCACCTGCAACAGCACGTTGAACACCTCGATGTGGGCCTTCTCGATTTCATCGAATAGAACGACGGAGTAGGGGCGGCGGCGCACGGCCTCGGTGAGCTGGCCGCCTTCGTCGTAGCCGACGTAGCCGGGCGGGGCGCCGAGGAGGCGGGCGACGGTGTGGCGCTCCTGGTATTCGCTCATGTCGATGCGAACGAGGTTGTGTTCGTCGTCGAAGAGATATTCGGCGAGGGCGCGCGCCAGTTCGGTTTTGCCGACGCCGGTGGGGCCGAGGAAGATGAAGCTGCCGATGGGGCGGTTGGGGTCCTGGAGGCCGGCGCGGCTGCGGCGAATGGCGGCGGCGACGGCGGCGACAGCTTGTTCCTGGCCGACCACGCGTTTGTGCAGTTCTTCGTCCATGCGCACGAGCCGTTCGCGCTCACCCTCCATCAGCTTGTTGACGGGGATGCCGGTCCATTCGCTGACGACGGCGGCGATCTCATCGTCGTCGACCTCTTCCTTGAGGAGTGCACCGCCGGCCTGGATGGCGGCGACATTCTGGCTGGCGGCGTCAAGCTGCTGCTGCAGCTCGTTCATGCGCCCGTAGCGGAGCTCGGCGGCCCGCTGCAGGTCATAGTCGCGTTCGGCGTGCTCGATATCGGTGCGCAGCTGCTCGCTTTCCTCTTTCAGGGTGCGCAGGGCCTGGATGGCGGACCGTTCGGCCTGCCAGCGGATGGAGAGCTCTGAGCTGGTCTCCTGCAGGTCGGCCAGCTCTTTTTCGAGGGCATCGAGGCGCTGTTTGCTGGCTTCGTCGGACTCCTTGCGCAGGGCTTCGCGTTCGATCTCCAGCTGCATCGCCTGTCGTTCCAACTCGTCCAGCTTTTTCGGCTTGGAGTCGATCTGCATGCGCAGTCTGC
>JAPPKG010000078.1:0-3687 GCA_026914085.1 Caldilineaceae bacterium
CTTGATCTTCATTGTTCGTTCTCCCAGGAGAATGGGTGTTCCTGTTCAGGTCCAAGTGGCCTCCAAGACCGGGAGCCTCGCAAAGCAACAGAAGGGCGCTGGACAGACAGCTGCCAGATCGGGTTGAACCGGATCTCGAATTCCATTCTTGAAACGCCTGTCTTTCGCTTGTATGAACGAGCGATTCACAATTGACGGTTCCAATCCGGTCACAAGAGCGATTGTCGTGCCTGAACTCGCTTTCACCTGCCGTCAACAGAAACATGGCACGCCACCCGCTCGTAACCGCGCAGAAAATCATAGGCTTCCAATACCAGCCGCGACTCTGAAGTAATGTCGGGGAAGTGTCCAATGAGCGCTCACTCTGCGGAACATCAATGAGATGAAACAAAACCGCAAGGGTGTGGACTGTTCTCGGTAACAACGATCGACTGGATTTCGTCTGCTCAGGGGCAGGGGTCCCTCCGCACACGCGGGGTTTGACGGCGACTATCCTTCATTGGCGGCCGCAATTACAGGCTCTGTGTGAATGATGCATGCGCGAGATATTTTGCCGGAAGAAGAGTAACCGGAAAGGCATTTAGGGGCCTTGGGTGAGATTCAGAAAGAGGAGGTAGCATACCGGGTAAAGTGGGCTTTGGGTGGTGGGCCGTGACTGAAGTGCGGCTGCGCGGGTAGGGATTTTGAGATTGAGTCGGCGAATTCCTGTCTGTGACATTTGCCCGGCGATACCTGGCCGCCCTCCGTTCCACGACGTCTGACTACGTGTCATAACTCCCTATGTGAGAACCTCTGCGTCGAGTTTACGCTTTTGGGCGCACAGAGAGCTGGCCAAGGTCCCCGCTGACTCATAAACGTTACATGCACTGAAAACAGCTGCCTTCCGGGGCGGGGACCCAGAAGACAGCTAAGGGGGTTCTCCAATCAAGACAGAATTATTCGAAAATGCCTATACAGACGGACACCTTGTTCACCCCAACGGAGATCAGTTCGGTGTAACTCACTCCACATACTCACAATCACTTCATCATCTCTGGAAGAAAGTCGAAACCTTTCCCCACGCTGCACGTGATTGGATGCAGTTGCGGCTTCCCACAGTTCACAGCGCTCCCATGTCCATTCAATTACGGGTAGGTTCGGCACCTGCATCGGTTAGCAGGACCTGATCGGCGCTGTCCGCGGCAGTTTCGGCGTCGCGAAAAGACTTAGCTGTTACCAGAGTTCCGTTACTTCTGGATTTCAATGGACTACGGTTACGTCATACATCCGGTAAGGAACATCACGAGGGCTATACACACGCGTCTCCTAATCTTCGCGGCCATCTTCTTCGAGATCGATAAACTTGTCTATCCGTTCCGCGAACTCCTCCTCGTCCAGGTAGCGATTCTTCCACTGTGTAATCGTTCCGCGCGGAATATTAAGCTCTTGGGCAACACGACTCAACCCCTTGTCGCTCCTGTCCAGAAAAAGTAGAACCTGGGCGATTCGGGCATCGGTGTAGCCCCTTCTTCTGCCTTTTCGGGTCAAGCTGAGCTTTCTCATTTATGGTGCCGCCATGTCCTCTTACTCCACGCCTTTGAATTCGCAGTCATGCTATTTCTCGACGATCTCAATGGCATGAATCGAATCCACAGCAACGTACAGCATCTCCAATATCCCGCTAATGGAAGAGATTGTGGAGTCCTGTAGACTTATGAATTCGGGCAGTTCACCGATACTGTTCAGATACCTGTCGATTGTTTCCAGACGCAACTGGAATCCGTTCGGCCGCTTCAGACCCATGAGCGCTGACACAACGCAGAACTCGCCGGGCAGGCATAGACTGAACTGCCTCCAACACCGACACCCGTTAACTATTGTTAATCTCACTCAAAATCTGTAGCGCTTCCGCCTTCTGCCTGTTGGTGTTCAAGCGCCGCCTCAAATTGGGCGAGACTTAACTCTGCGTTTGCTCATGACCATCCTCATTTCATGGGTAGCAAGTCACACCTGACCCCCGACCCCGGAGCAGCATATGCCCTGATTCGGAACGCTCCGCGTTGTCGGTACTGCTGCTGACATTGTCGATGACGCTGTCGAGAATACGTCCATGTGCGTGTCCATCTCTATTGATAGTCCGTGAACTTTATATCTTACAGCATTGGAATGTTATTCGTATGTAGATCAATCTTTTTTTCGTATCAGTATTGTGTCAACTTTTGCAGTTTGTAGTATAGCGGCCGTCCAGGCCACACGCGTCTTCAATCTGGGGCCGCCGACTATGTGGTGAAACCTTCCTCGCCCACGGAACTGGCTGCGCGCACCAGGGCGGTCCTGCGCCAGCGCTCCGGAATCGGCTATCTCGGGCAGCCCGAAGACTGTGTTTTGGAAGATCTGGTGATCAGCTATGGGGAGCGCCGCGTGGCTGCGGCCGTGCCCTCGACAACGTCTTCTGCGGACGTCTATGGCGCAGCGTCAAATACGAGAATATCTATCCCAACCAGTATGACACGGTGCGTCAGCTGCAAACCGGTTTGACCGCCTATTTCGACTTCTACAGCCATGAACGACCGCGTCAAAGTCTCAACTACCGCACGCCGGCGGAAAAGCACTTCGTGCTCTGATGGCGGCAGACCGCCCGTTGCCGATCAGAGCCGGCCGCATCCGTCTGGATGCACCTTATTTTACCCGTTTCGTGGTCCAAACATTGGGACCCACCATAACCCCCTGTGTTCGCCCCAAACCAGGCCGCCTCCCTTTCCCGGTGTGTTGATTTGGAGGATCGTCCCCAGTTGACGCCCAAGGGCGCACGGAAGGCTGGCCGGGCTCGTCTACCGGGACGCGTGCCTTACATACCATTCCCCATCAATAGTGAAAATGCAGGGCTTGTCCGGCACGTAGGGCGCTGCAGCATAGACCGTCGACACCCGTTGCAGGCGCCTGTTGGTGAGTTAGTCGGTGACCTGTTGCTTGACGGTTCCGCAGTTGAGGACGAGGTACAGACCTGCTTTGGCCGGTGCATCGCCGACGGGAGAGTCAGATGCCAGTTTCCTGATTGAATCGACAGTGAGGCAATGAGATTCCAGGCAGACGATGTTCCCAGACATCTGCCTCTACAGAATACACGATGAGTATTTATTTTTTTGGCAAATGGCCCTCTTACTGTGCCAATTCCGCGGCAACAGTAGGATTCCCCATAGAATAGTCTCCAATCGTGGAGTCATCCCCTGCGCCCGTCAGAAGCCGCGACCCTCGTGCAGGACCTCGCCGTGGGCGTACTGCTTCAGAGCCTGCCCTGCCCTTCAGATCACCGCTCCAGCAACAGGGGCGCATAAGGCCAGTGTCACGTGGATCGTGGCCCCCGTTCCTTCTCCAGTTCGGTCGGCAAAGGGATCGATACCTTCCACAATGGTAGCTACTAAGCCATGTTCTGTGTGTTCTGTGTGCGGTCTGTCTGAGCGGAATGGACCGTCAGTGTTTCTGTAGCGGGCTGGCGATGGTCATGGCGGCGAACCTTGGGTATATATGGGAGTTGCCTCGCCTGTCCTGCCTGCGCTGGCACATACTCGGTACCCGCCAAGACGCGGGGTGGGAGGGGTGAAGCCTGGTCGCAGCGGGTCGTCAAGGTCATATTGCCACACACTCGCAGCGGCGGGGGTTTTAGGAGAGGGGGCGTTGGGGGGGGGGGGGCCCCCCCCAAAGGGGGGG
>JAPPKG010000646.1:0-3667 GCA_026914085.1 Caldilineaceae bacterium
GCATCATGCTGACCGTGACCGATCCGATCCTGTTCAAGGAACCGATCATGAAGGCCATTGACGCCGGCATTCCGGTTATTGCGTACAATGCGGGCTCGGGCCCTATTGCGGACAACATTCCGTACTACACCTACCTGGGCCAGGATGAGTACCAGGGCGGCTATCTCGGCGGTCTGCGGCTGGCGGCGGGAGGCGGTACGCAGGGCGTTTGCATCAACCAGCAGGTGGGACACACGGGTCTGGACAAGCGCTGCGCGGGCTTCATCAACGCGCTAGGTGAGAGCGGCATTCCTGCTGAGGTGCTGGCTATCGGCGATGACCCGGCTGAGGCCACCACAATTATCGGCGACTACTTCACCGCCAATCCGGACACCGATATCTTCCTCACCCTCGGACCCAACGGAGCCAATCCGTTCTACGTCTTTGTTGAGAATGAGGGACTGATGGCAGACGATTTCACGCACGGCACGTTCGACCTGAGTCAGGAGATAAATGCCAACATCGCGTCTGGTCTGACGATGTTCGGCATCGACCAGCAGCCGTTCCTTCAGGGATTCGGCGGGATCCAAGCGCTGAATCTGTTGGTTCGCCACGGCATCGTTCCGGCACTTCCTGTGACACCGACTGGCCCGGGCTTCGTCGATCAGGGCAACCTGTCCATGGTTCAGGAACTGGCGGGTGAGTACCGTTAGGGAGCTGAATTGAACGTATTCGTGTAAGGCTTCGATCAGGTACACTCGGGAGCGGCTCAGGCCGGACCGGGTGTACCTGGTTTTCAATGGTAGTGCTTCACGACAGAGTTCTTGCGTTGAATGACATCTGACATGCGCAGGTCAAAGAGCTTGCTCGACTCGCTAACCCATCATTTTGGCAGTTCTCCTGTGGCTGGGCCGCTGGCGACATTTGTGGTTGTTCTGCTGTTGTGCCTGCTCTTCGTGCCCAATTTTGGTTCATGGCGCACGATTTCGGGAATCGTAACAGCCGTTTCGATCTCCGGATTCGTTACGATTGGAATCACGTTCCTGATGGTTGCGGGCGAGTTTGATCTTTCGATCGGCGCCATGATCGCGATGAGCGGCTATCTGTTTGGGGCGGTGGCGGTTGGGGCTGATTCCCAGATCACGCGCGGGCTGGCGGCTGTGGGTTTGCCGGTCGCGGAAGGATCGGGCAACTTCGTTCTGGCCCTGATTCTGGCGCTTGCCGTGCCGGCACTGATGGGACTAGTCAATGGTCTGATTTTGATTTGGACACGGATTCCCTCGTTTATTGTTACGTTGGGCACGCGTCAGATTTACCGGGGGCTCGTTTGGCTGACGTCAGGCGGGGTCCTGTTGCAGACCCTTGAGAGGCCGCCCATCTTCAACATGTTCAATGGTCGATTTGAGCTACTGAACAATTTGCCAATTCTTGATGGGGCCAATTTCCGCACTGCCACAGTGTGGCTACTCGTAGCAGCTTTTTTGGGTCAGTATCTTCTGGTCCATACGCGGTTTGGCAATCATGTATTCGCGGTAGGCGGGAATGTCGGGGCTGCGACGGCTCAAGGTATCCGGACGGCACGAACGAAGGTGCTGTGCTTTATATTCAGCGGTTTCATGGCCGGGGCTGCAGGTGTGATTTCCTTCAGCCAGTTTCGCTCGGTGCGGGTTGCGGAGCAGGCGGGGGTGGAGCTGACAGCGATTGCGGCCTCGGTGGTAGGCGGGGCACTGCTCAGCGGTGGCTATGGAAGCGTGTGGGGGGCCGTTGTAGGCATCCTCATGATTAGCCTTCTCCGCTCTGCCGTCATATTATTAGACATTCCGTTCATACCGGCGGACAATTTCCCAGCGGTCATCGGGGCGACGATCATTGCTTCGGTTATTCTGAACAACTACCTTCGCACGCGTGCGTCTGCTTAGGACAGGTGCCCACGGTTGGCGCAGTTACCGAAGGGCGGCGGGAGGACGAAGCCCAGGCGTGTTTGGGCACAGATTCTCCGGCGGTGACCCCTAGTGGATCAGAGGAGTACCGACAGTGGGAGAGGAAAACGGTCAACCCGTTGTCGTTGAGATGCGGCAGATCGAGAGGCGCTTTGGTTCGGTCGTGGCACTGCGAGGCGTCGATTTCACCGTGCGTAAGGGTGAAGTGCGGGCGCTGATGGGCGACAATGGGGCAGGTAAGTCAACTCTGATCAAGGTGCTTACGGGCGTCCATACGCCAACCAGAGGCGAGATCATATTCGACAGGCAACAGGTGGTGATCAATTCGCCAGCGGACGCCCGCGCCCTGGGAATCGAAACTGTCTACCAGGACCTGGCGCTGGTCCCGCTGATGAGCATTTGGCGGAATTTCTTTCTAGGCCGCGAGCTGCACAAGCAGATGGGGCCCGTTCGCTGGTTACAAAAGAAGGAGATGAGTGAACAGTGCAGGCAGTCTCTTCACGACATTGGCATTGAAATCCGTTCGGCGGAGGACAAGGTGGGGACGCTGTCAGGCGGCGAGCGGCAGTCCATTGCAATTGGGCGAGCGATCCATTTTGGCGCAAAGTTGCTCATCCTGGATGAGCCGACTTCGGCGCTGTCTGTGGCTGAAACGCAGAAGGTGCTTACGTACATTGAGAACGCCAAAGAGAAGGGGCTGCCCGTCATTTTCATAACGCACAATGTCAATCATATCTACCAGGTATCTGACAGTTATACGATCATTCGCCAAGGCGAGAAGGTCGGTACCTATCAGAAGGGAGACCTATCGCAGCAGGACATTGCCGACCTAATTACGGGCGCAAGAGAGAAATAGGACAGAGTGAAAGTTGTGGATACAAACGAGCAGGCGGGAAGAGATTCACACGGCTCCATGGAAGGCAAGTTTGCCGTAGTAACGGGCAGCACGCAAGGGTTAGGTGAGGCAGCGGTGCGGCTGTTTGCGGAACGGGGCGCGGCGGGGATCATTGTGAGCGGGCGGAATGCCGAGCGGGGCAACGCAGTTGCGGCAGACCTGCGGGGCGGGGGCTGCCGGGCCCACTTTGTACAGGCTGATCTGGCGGATGTTGACGCATGCCGCAGCATCGTAGCCGAGGCGGACAGACAGTTTGGCGCGCTGCATGTGCTGGTCAACAGCGGTGCGCTTACGGTGCGCGGGAATATCTGGGATACGACGCCAGAGCTTTTTGACAGGATAATCGCGGTCAACACGCGGGCGCCGTTGCTGCTCATGCAGGATGCGTGCAAGCTGATGCGGCGCGAGGGGAACGGTGGGTCGATCGTCAATATTTCCAGCGTAGCTTCATTCGGCAGCGAGCAGTTTTTGCTGCCCTATACGGCCTCCAAGAGCGCACTGAACGCGATGACCAAGAATGTTGCGTTCGCGGTTATGCGTTACCAGATCCGAGTGAATGCCATTGCGGTTGGCTGGATGGATTCACCGGCCGAGGACTTCATTCAGCGTACCTTTCATTCGGAAGGCGAGGACTGGCTAGAGAAGGCGGAAGCTGAGCAACCTTTCGGGCGCCTGCTCAAGACGGATGAAGTGGCGCGAGCGATCGCATTTCTGGCGTCAGATGAGTCGGGGATGATGACGGGCAGCTTGATTGATTTCGACCAGTCGGTGCGGGGGGCAGGTCCAGTGTCCAAGCCGCCGCCGCTGGACGATCCGTACTGGAATGTAGGCGCCAAAGACAGCGCGTGGCAGT
>JAPPKG010000508.1:0-3651 GCA_026914085.1 Caldilineaceae bacterium
CAGCCGCGGCCAGCCCGGCACATCCCGCGCTATCCTCACCTTTCCCACCGTCATCGCCCTCGACAGTGGTACCCTCTTGGCCACCTACCGCACCGGTACAACCAAGGATTCCGACGACGAAACCGTCGAATTCGTCCGCTCGAACGACGGCGGCCGAACCTGGAGCCAACCCTGGAAACCGGTCGAAAACCCCACACTGGATGGCCTCCACGGCTCGCTGCGCGTCATCTACATGACCGAACTCTCCCCCGGCCATCTGTTGGGCGCCTCCATGTGGATCGACCGCACAACCTGGCCCGGCGGCGGCCTCTTCAACGAGGAGACCGAAGGCTGCCTGCCCATGCAGGTACTCCTCGCCGACTCGCATGACGACGGCCAGACCTGGTCTCCCTGGCGGCTCGTCCCCATGCCCGACGAGATCGGACCCCCCAGCCTCACCGCGCCCGTTCTCATGCTGGCCGACGGCTCACTGGCATTGAGCATCGAGACCAACAAACACTACCAAGACGCCTCGCCCTGGATGCAGAAGGTCGTCTTCATGCACTGCCATGATCGTCAGACGTCTTCCCCAAGCCCAGTCCAGGATGGTAAGCTGAGCGTAGACCCGAACTGGGCAGAACCGGTCGTGGCCGGCCAGGATCCCAGCGGCCGCATCTTCAATTGGGATCTGCGCGTCGGCGTCGCCCCCGACGGACGCGTCGCCACCTTTTCCTGGACCTACGACACCGTAACCGCCCGCTACCTCGACATCCACCGCCGCATCAGCACCGACAGCGGCCGTACCTGGACCGACGCCGAAGACCTCGGTTTCGCCGACCAGGCCGCCCGCCCGGCCATGCTAGCCGACGGCCGCGTCCTCCTGCCCTACGTGGACAGGTTCGGCAGCCGCTCAATCCGCGCCCGTCTTGCCCCGGCCATCGACGCCCCTTTTGATCCGTCAACCGAGGTCGTAATCTACAGCCAGGCACAAGACCCCGGCGATCAGACCGGTAGCACCAGCGAACTGCTCAGCGAAATGAGTCTTTGGACCTTCGGCCTGCCCTATGCTGAGACCCTGGCCGACGGGACAGCTCTGGTTGTCTACTACGCGGGAACAGACGAAGCAATGGACATACACTGGACCAGGATCGATCCCGGTCCAGCCTGACCCAGCCGGCTACCAAACCAGCGTCGTATCCGCCGGCGCAATTCATGCTGTCACACAAAGGAATCGACATGCGCAAGAGCAAGATGCTTCAGAAGTTCCGCAACGACGGCTTTGCCCGCGTCTGCGGCCTCGGACACTACCTGCCCTTCTACATCCGTTACGCCGCTCACTACAACTTTGACGGCATCTGGTTTGACCTCGAACATCGCCCCATGGACGCCCGCGAGGTTCAAGCCATCATCATGATGTGCTACCATAACGACATCGACTGCATGGTCCGCCCTCCAACCCTGGAGCGAACCAAACTTTATCGATACTTGGAGGACGGTGCCAGCGGCTTTCTCATGCCCCTGATCTCAGACCCGCAGACCGCCTCCGACGTGGTCCAGGCCGTCAGGTTTCCACCGCTCGGCAACCGCGGCATGGACGGCGCAGGTCTGGATGCGGATTTCGGTATCGGGGCCTGGAATCCTGAGAGCAACTACAACGCCGACTCCAACCGCGAGACCTTCCTCATCACACAGGTCGAAACCCTCCAGGCAGTGGCCAACGCCGAGGAGATCGCCTCTATCGACGGCATCGACGGCCTGTTCATCGGGCCCGCCGATCTTTCACTGCGTATCGCAACGCAGGGAGATGGTCAGATGTCGATGGAAAAAGCGATCGATACCGTCGCCGCCGCGGCCGCCAAGCATGGTAAGATTTGGGGCATCACCGCCGCTTCCGTCGAAGAAATCAAGCGCTATCGCGATCAAGGCGCGCAGATGGTCCCTTGGGGCGGAGACTTCAGTCTGATGAACGTACTCAAAGATTGTAGTGAAGACCTGGACGGCGTGCCCGGCGCATGACACCGCCTTCCAAGCCCACCTGGTGACATTTGTGAAAGGCTGAAAAGCATGAAAATAGCTATCCTGCATGGCCCGCGCGATTTGAAAATCGAGGATCAGGAACTGGATGTCAGCCGGCTTGCCGACGACGAAGTCTGGGTGAAGACCCGCATCTCCGCGCTCAAAATCGGCACCGACCGCGGCAACTACGAAGGCGCAGACCAGGTCCCCGGCGCGCCAGGCTATCCGCGCTGGGTCGGCGACAGCAATCTTGGCATCGTGCAGGCCGCCGGCAGCAAGGTAACACGCGTCAACGTCGGCGACCGCATCGTTACCCGCGCGCCGCACCAGTCCGAATACATCATGTCCCAGTCCGAAAGCCTAGTCGTCATCCCGGACGGAGTCGCCGACGAGGACGCTGTCTATGCCCACCTCTATGCGCTCAGTGCCCACTGCTATCACAAGGCCCACTTCCGCCCCGGCGAAAACGTGGCAGTCGTTGGCGTCGGCGTCCTCGGACTGGGTGCCATCGCTCTGGGCCCCCTCTTCGGCGGTCGCGTCGTCGGTATCGCCAACAGCCCCGTCCGCATGGAAATGTCAGACAGGATGGGTGCACACGCCAACTTCCTCTACAACGATCCCGACCTCGAGGCCAAACTCGACGAATTCACCCGCGGCCAGGGTATCGACCTCGTCATCCTCACCGCCAACCCTTGGCCCGCCTTTCGCACCTCCATGCAGATCGTACGCCCTGGCGGCCGCGTCTCTGTCGTCAGCCTGCTCGGCCGCGGCGAACCGCCGCTCGACTTCAACCCGCTCGCCATGGAGCTGTTCTACAACAAGGGTACCTCTCTGATCGCTGTCTCCCAGCGGGCCGGATATCTCTATCCCGATGGCGGCTCCGATCCCTACAATACTGCCGACCGCTACGCCTGGGACAATATCGCCGATCACGTCGTTTCCCTCATGGCCGGCGGGCTGCTCGAACCGAGCCGCCTCATTACCCACCGCTTTCACTACAGCGAAATGGTCGAGGCCTACGAAATGGCCTACCATCGCGAAAAGAACATGCTGGGCGTGATCTTCAACTGGCAAGAATAGAATCCGATCTCGTGTCGCGGACCAAGTGCCCGTCGATGCGCATCACGGAGGCCACCATGACCTCTTTCCCAAACGCGGCCCAACACGACGTCTCCCGCTCCCTCGACCTCTACGATCAGGCCGGCGAACTGATCCCCGGCTGGACACAGCTCATTAGCCGACGCGCCGACCAGTTCGCCCACGGCGTCAGCCCCATCTATGCCCAGCGCGCCAAAGGGTCTCGATTTATCGATGTCGACGAAAACGAGTATATCGACTGGATGAACGCCGTCGGCGCCATCATCCTCGGCCACGCCGATGACGTCGTGGATGCCGCGGTCAAGGAGCAGATCGACCGCAGCAGCCTCTTCTCCGCCAACAGCCCCCTCGAGATCGAGCTGGCCGAGGAACTCAATGACACCATCCCGAGTTCTCAGATGGTGCGCTACTGCAAAGGTGGCGGCGATGCCTGCGCCATGGCCGTGCGCATCGCCCGCGGCGCTACCGGCAAGGACAAAGTCCTCTTCTGCGGCTATCACGGATGGCACGACTGGTACCAGGCCGCCAACTTCGGTGTCGACCCCGAGAGCGGCGAAT
>JAPPKG010000602.1:0-3608 GCA_026914085.1 Caldilineaceae bacterium
CCCGCCGCGTTCGCCGCATCCGACATCATCGTCAGACAGAACGGGCAGCCCACCGCCACCGTCTCCGCGCCCGTCGCCCGCGCCTCCGCATACCGCTCCGCGCTCACCGCCCGCTCGCCCGGCTCCTCCTCCTTCCAGAACTGCGCGCCCCCCGCTCCGCAACAGAAGCTCTGCTGCCCGTGACGCGGCATCTCCTCCAGCTCGATGTTCCCCGCCGCCAGCACCTCCCGCGGTGCATCCACAATCCCGTTATGCCGCCCCAGGTAACACGGATCGTGAAACGTAACCGTACCATCCTGCGCCGCGTCATACGCCAGCTTGCCAGCCGCCACCAGCTCCGACAGCAGCTGCGTATGGTGAATCACCTCCCACTGCGGCCCTCCTTCACGCCCGCCGTACTGATGATACTCCTTGCCGATGCTGTGCAGACAGTGCGGGCACGTCGTCACGATCCGCCGCGGCGCCACCTCGTTTAACACCTCCATATTGCTCTCCGCCATCCCCCAGAACAGGTCCTCCCGCCCCGACCGCCGCGCCGCGTCCCCGCTGCAGCTCTCCATCTCGCCCAGCACGGCAAAGCGCACGCCCGCATGGTTCATCACCTTCGCAAACGCCCGCGCCGTCGCCCGCGCCCGCGGATCATAGCTCGGCGCGCACCCCACCCACCACAGGATCTCCGCCTCCGGCGCCTCATCCACCGTCGGTACCGCCAGCCCCTCCGCCCACGCCAGCCGCTCACGCGCGCTCTGGTTCCACGGATTGCCCTGCCGCTCGATCCCTCGGTAGGCCTGCTGTAGCTCTTGGGGAAAGCTGTTCTCCGTCAGCGCCTGGTACCGTCGCAGATGCATGATGTCGAACATCGGCTCATTGCCCACCGGGCAGATGTCCATGCACGCCCCGCACGCCGTACATGCCCACACCGCCGACTCGCTGATCGCGTAGTCCAGCAGCGGCGGCGTCTCCCCGCCCGCCGCCATCGCCGTCGCCCGCTCGTTGATCGCATAGCGCTTGTTCACCTCCAGCGCCGCCGGCGACAGCTCCTTCCCCGTCACGTAGGCCGGACATACGTCCTGGCAGCGGTTGCACATGATGCACGCGTACGCGTCCACCAGATGCGGCCACGGCAGCTGCTCCAGCCGCGCCGCCCCGAACTCCTCGATCGTCTCGTCCTCAAAATCCAGCGGCGGCAGCTCCCCCAGCGAGCTCCGCTGCGGCCGCGCCAGAAAATTCACGCCCGACATGATCAGATGCAGATGCTTCGTACGCGGGAACCACGGCACAAACGCCAGCACCAGCCCCAGCGCCACCCACCAGCCCACATGCTGCCCCAACGTCAGCGCCACCGCGTCCATCCCGCCCCACAGCAGGCTCACCCCGTTCGCAAACGGCTGCCCCGGCTCCCCGTGCCCCGTAGCCTCCCGCGCCAGCGCGATCCCAAAGCTCTCGCCAAGCAGACGGAACCCCACGTGCAGCAGAATAAACAGCCCCACCAGCAGCGAGTCCCGCCCGATGCCCCCAGCCTTCACCTTCTCCACCAGCATTACATTCTCGTGAAAGCCCAACTCCCCCGCCCGCACCACAAAACGCCGCACCAGAAAATAGACCATCCCAACCAGTATGCCCACCGTCAAAACGTCCGCCGCAAAGCGGTACGCGGCCCCAACCGCACTCTCGCCCAGAAATCGGACCAAGAAGAAGCCCTGCACCAGATCGCCCAGATTCACCAGCAGATAGAACACGAACCCCCACGCAATCAGCGCATGAAAGAACCCGGCCCCACTCCGGCTTTTCCACATATTGCCGAACATGAGCCACCTGCCCGCCGCCTGCGCCAGCCGCCCCGCAACCTCACCCCGCGTCGGCAGCTCCCCCGCCCCCCGCCGCACCACAGCATAAACGCGCCGGAACTGCACAAAACTCACATAAATCGACACCGCCACCGCGGCCAGAAAAACCACCTTCTCCACAAGAGTCAGCATAACTGTTCACACTCGCTTCCAAATGTCATGCAGGTATCAGCTTCCCCGCCTTCTGCCCCTTTCCCGCAGGAGCCCACGGCACAATTATACACACCCCCATAAAGTAGCGCAGCAGCCCCAACCCGCCTATACTTCAGTGTTAACTGACCACTGACCACTGACCACTGACCACTGCCGTCCCCATGCTCGGAACCATCATCCCTGCCCGCAGGTTCGCCAACGCCATGGTGCGCCGCATGTTGCAGGCCGACCTGCCCGCCGCCGTCCGCTCGGATGAGGACGTCGAGGCCGAGGCGTGGCGCAACTACAACTGGAACTTCACCGTACACGTCACCGATGGCGCCTTCTTCCTGCTCGCCCAGAGCCTCATGTCGCCAACCACCATCCTCCCTTTCTTCGTCAGCAGGCTGACCGACAACCCCTTTTTCTTCGGCCTGCTCGCAATGATCGCCAACGGCGGCTGGTTCTTCCCCCAACTCCTCACTGCCGGCACTATCGAACGCACCGACCGCAAAAAGCCCTGGCTCATCAATCTCGGCTTCTTCCTTGAGCGCCTGCCGCTTATCCTGCTCACCGCAACAACGCTCCTCGCGGTCCGCTCGCCCGCCTGGGCACTGGGCCTCTTCTTCCTCGCATTTGCCATCTACAACCTCGGCGCCGGCATCATCGCCCCCGCCTGGCAGGACCTGCTCGCAGTCTGTTTTCCCGCCACCCGCCGCGGCCGCCTCATGGGCGTAACCATGTTCGTCGGTGGCATCACCGGCGCGCTCGGCGCCCTCGGCAGCAGCCGCATTCTCGCCACCCTGTCCTTTCCCAGCAACTTTCTCCTCCTCTTCGGCCTCGCCACCATCCTCATGTTCCTCGGTTGGGCAGTCCTCGCACTCACCCGCGAACCCGTTCGCAAGGTCCCGCGTACCGCCGAAAACCACCTCCGCATCTGGACCAGGCTCGGCCGCATCCTGCGCCGCGATCAAAACTTCCGCCGCTTCCTCATCGCCCGCGGTCTCCTCGCCGTCAGCGGCATGGGCATGGCCTTCGTCACCGCAGCCGCCATCAGCAAATGGGACGTATCCGGCGGCACCGTCGGCAACTACACCGTCGCCCTCCTCGTCGGCCAGTCCGCCAGCAATCTGCTGCTCGGGCTGCTCGCCGACCGCAAAGGACACAAACTTGCGCTCGTGCTCGGCGGCCTTGCTGCCTCCCTGGGCTATGTCATCGCCGGCCTCGCCGCCCTGCCGCTCCTCTACTATCTGGTTTTCATCCTCCTCGGTGTCTATTTCAGCGCCACCTTCGTCTCCGGCCTCATGATCGTGCTCGAGTTCACCGGCCCGGAACAGCGCCCCACCTACGTCGGCATCACCAACTCTATCATCGGCGCCATCAACGTCGTCATCCCCCTCCTCGGCGGCTGGCTCGCCACCGTCAGCTATACCTGGCTTTTCGCTCTCAGCGCCGCCGCCGGACTGGTCGGCGTCCTGCTCATGGCCTTCTGGGTAGCAGACCCCCGCCACGCCGCCGAAAACGCCTGACTTGCGCCCCGTGCCCGTTCATGGTAGAAATTCGGAAAAGCGCCTACCTCACGGAGACAAAAAATGACACAGGGCCAATTCTGTTCCCAACTCTCAATTA
>JAPPKG010000221.1:0-3578 GCA_026914085.1 Caldilineaceae bacterium
CTCCTCCGAGGCGGCGGGGACGAACTCTGATGCACCGGTGTCGGCGGCCGTACCGGCAGTTTCTGATTCGGTTGCGCGAAGTGGACCCCTACTTTGGTCTCGCATAGTCAGATTTTCAGGTTGGCAGGCAGAGAATGGGCCACCAAACTCTTGCGACAGAGCGGCGGCGCATCGGAACCTGTCAGACCGGCAAGAGGGTCAATCACGGTTCGGACATTAAAGCAGCAGCCACAGCAGACCTGCAAACAGAGAACTGAGGACGACGGCCAGGGCGATGGCAAGCCACAGCCGCACTACGCTAATGCTCTCAAAATGGTTCGTGAGCCGCTGCGGCGGATCTGTCAGGCTCAACAGCCAGACCCGCTGCGGGGAGGCGTCGTCGGGCCGTTCGCCTATTTCGACCTGCACAGTGCTGTCCGAGACCAACCGACGCCAGCGGCCCGCTTCCAGCCGGTGCTGCGCCGCTCGCAAAGCCTGACGGATCTCCTCAGCGGCGGCTTCGGCGCGACTCGACGCGGTTGTTGCCGCAGTTGCGTCCTCAGTTGCGGCAGCCTCTCTTTCCAGTGAGGCTGCCATACTGTGCCACAGGTCTCCGACTGGCCGGAAGTCCACATCGATCGCCTGTGTGGTCCGCTGCCACAGCAGTTGGGTTTCCTGCCGTGTATCCTGCTCGGTCGTCGTAAGGATGTTGCGCAACAGCGCCCAGTCAGTCAGTTGGGGCGTGTTCTGGGCCAGAAGCCGACGTTTACCGGCGTCGAGATGGTCCAGCTGAATGAGAAACGCGCCTGCTTCCTCTGTCAGTGCCGCATTTGCGGCCCCGGAATTTGACCAAGAGTTCAACAGGTTGTTCAAGGCACTCTCGCCGTCGACCCGCCTCTGAAAGATGGGGCGCGCCAGGGCACTGATGGACATGTCATTCTGGGATACTGTAACCGTAATCTGCCAATTAGCAAAAAGCGTTTGATACTCTGGCGGGGGCAGGGCCTCTCCGGTCAGTACCTCTTGACCGACCAGCGACACAGCAGCCTCTTCATTGCCATCCTGCAACTGTTGCAAAACTTCGTGCAAGAGCAGCGCCCGTCGTTCGTCTTCCAGGGTGGCCGGATCGACGACTTCAGCGGGCAGGCGAGCCAACCTTTCGATTAACAGCAGGGCCTGGGGCCAGTTTTCCTGCAAGCGGACGACACGCAACTGATGCTGCAGGCCTTGGGCCACCCAGCTTTGCAGCTCCAGTCGGGTGGGCCCTTGCGGCGTCGCCGGGAGAGCTTTCTCCGCCTCTGCCACCATGAGCGCGACGTAGACGCTATCGACGGAGCCATTGTCGGCAATTGCACGCCTGCGATAGAGCGCTGCCAGCCGGTAACGCACCGCGGCGAGAATAGTATCGGGCCGGATGCGTTCCTCGCCCAACTGGAGCGCTTGCGTGTAGGCGGCCAGGGCCTGTTCATAGAAGCGGTCGCGCGACGCGGTGCGGAGAGCGGGGGCCTGGTGCAGTTGCGCGTACAGGTCGCCCAGCCGTTGCATTGATTCCAGATCGTTTTGGGCGCGTGTTGCGTCCTGGGCGGCACGAATCTCCCGTATCCACTGTGGATGAAGCGCCTGGAAGTGGACGTCTGTGGTGGGCGGCCGCTCCTCACGCAGCCATTCCAACTGGCTGGCGCGCATTTTCCAGCCGCGCGGGGATATCTGCAGCCAACTGTCCGAGGGGGCCAGCCACTGGTCCAAGTTGGCAAAATCGATCGTTACGCGCCAACCGCTGATATCGCTGGACCAGGTGAGCAGCTCAGATATTGGGTAGTGGAAGTCGAAGGTTTGCGTAGCGGCGAGGGGAAGATCGTAGCGCAGGGTGAGACGCCGCCTGGCATCAGCGTCGAACTCTGCCTGAACGCTCTGCCCAACATTCTGACCGGCGGATTGGAGGACGAGCGGCTGTCCATCAAGGGCCACAGCGATGTTGCGGGGCAAGGGACGGCCGGCGGCAGCGGCGTCTGCAGGTTGCGCGACGAGCAGAGTGGCTGTAATCGCCTCATCTTCCTCGTTATGCAGGCGGTAGGAGGCTTCGATTTGCAGTGTCAGCGTACGGCCGTCAACGGTTGCGACACGAACGTCCAGCGTATGGGTAAGCAGAACCGGGGATGTCTCAAGGGCAGGTTGCAGGAGGAGGTGTGATGCAACGGCATATTCCGATTGGTGTCTTCGTTCTGGGATGCGGTTCGCAGTTGAGGGCGCGGCAAACAGGAGATCGCGGCCGCCGGACAGGAAGACTCCACAACAGAAGATACAGAGGAAAAACCGACAAAGAAAAGTTGCGATCTTAGGACAATCTTGATATGATGTAATGCGCATAAAAAGATGCACCCCTTTGTCGAAGGGGGTGACTACACGTAGAGGATTCGCACTTCTGTTGGGCACAGCCAGAGTGCATATGGTACGTTTGTTGATGCAGTGGGACATCAAAATGGGACATGAACAACCCTATTTTGAGTTTGTCATGCGCGAATATGCACCGGGACTGATGCGGTTGGGAATCAACCCCGCAGAAGTTTGGTATACCATCTATGGAAACGGCCCGCAAATGCTAACGATTGGCGAAGTTTCCGATTTGGAACGGCTCCAGGCGGTTCTGCAGAGTGAAACCTGGCAAAATTTGCACAGAAGACTCTTGAGGCACGTAACAAACTACAATCAGAGAGTTGTAGAGGACAATAGCCGCACCTTTCAGCTGTAGGGAAGGGGTTTGTTCGCCGCCCCCATCCAGACGGGCAGTTGCCGGCGGACAATAATGGAGAGAATTCATGGCACTTTACGTTCGGAAATTGGAGGAGGAAGAGTGGGAAGAATTGGAACGTACAATCCAGAATATGGAGAATGACGTTTCGATTCAGCGCCTTATGATCATCCTCCTGTCTGCTCAGGGCCAAAAGGTCCAGGAAATCAGCCGCGAAGTCGATCTGCATCCGATCAATGTGCGGAAGTGGATCCATCGCTACAATAAACATGGCCTTGATGGTTTGCGCAGCGGAAAATCGCCCGGCCGTCCTCCCGTATTTACGGAGGCGCAGCGGAAGGCGATCGTTGACATCGCCTCTGCCGATCCCACTTCACTGAATTTGCCGTTCAGTCAGTGGTCGTTGCAGCGGTTGCGCAAATACCTTATCGACGATGGAGTCGTAGACCAGATCTCCGTGGAAACTATCCGTCAGATATTGCGAGCACATGGCATTCAGCCCCGTTTAATGGGCAGCCAGAACCAGGGCGAGCGCGAAGGGACGCGCGAGGAAACCCAACGCAATTCAGGAAACTCTGATCAGTAGTCCTCGGTGTCACGATCAGCGGTTCGAGAAACGCCTGTAAATGACGGTGTCTTACGAGCCATGCTTCAGAATGAAGCGGGTATCGACCAATAGAGTCGCGCCGTGCGCGATTGATGCCCAGTCATAGACACTGTGCGCGGTAGCGATCACCACACAGTCGGCTTTCTGAACCTCCCCTTCAAGATCGGCTACCGCGGTAAGAGGAACTCCCATTTCCGCCAAAGACAGGATATACGGGTCGTGATATCTGGCCTGCGCGCCCTT
>JAPPKG010000274.1:0-3547 GCA_026914085.1 Caldilineaceae bacterium
TAGAGCATGTCGACCATGCAGGTGACGAAGAGGGCGACGCGTTTGGGTCTTTGTTGGAATGAGGCCTTGTGCATGGGGAAGGTCAGTGGTCAGTGGTTAGTAACTGCAGTGGGCGGCTGTCCGTGATGAGTGGCGGGTATCAGGCTAGAGCAGTCAGTTCGGTTTGGTAGGGTAGAGTGGTTACTTCCAGGCGGCCGTCGTGAACGACGCAGTTTACTTCGGTGCGGATACCCAGGCCTTTGGGCTGGCCGGTGTTGTCGAAGTCGAGGTTGGGAAGATAGATGCCGGGTTCGATGGTGAACATGACGCCGGGGATGAGTGTGCGGCGGTCCTGGGTTTCGACATTGTCGATGTTGACACCGTTCCAGTGGGTGTTGGGTCCCAGGCTGTGGCCGGTGCGGTGGAGGATGCCCTCGGCGTAACCGGCATCTTTGATGACGGCGCTGACGGCGTCGTCGACTTCGTAGCCGTGGATAGTTTTGCCGGCTTCGAAGGCCGAGTTTATGACTTTGACCGCAGTGTCGCGTGCCTGGGCGACGACAGAAAAGACGCGGCTGGCGGTTGGGGGCGGTTCATCGCCGCAGTATGCGGTCCAGGTGATGTCGGCGTAGCAGTCGTCGGGATTGTTTTTCTCTTTGGCCCAGAGGTCGATCAAGAGCACATCACCGGCTTGAATGGAGCTGTGTTGCTGTGCGCTGGGTGCGTAGTGGGGGAGGGCGGCGTTGCCGTTGACGGCGACGATGGGATCATGGTCCCAATCGAGGTCGGCGGCGCGGAACTGGTCGACGATGAGCTGCTGGACGTTGTACTCGGTGATCTTTTGCTGCTGTGCCAGGGCGTGGGCCACGAAGGCGAAGGCGGCGTCTTTGGCGGCGAGCACGTGAGCGGCGGCGCGGCGGTGGCTTTCCATCTGCCTGGAGGAGAGCACGGCTTGTACGATTTGAACGAGGTCGGCGCTGCTGACGATGGTTGCGTTGGTTGCGGTGCGCACCATTTCGAGGGTGCCGGCGTCGACGTTACTGACGTAAGGGATGGCGCCGCGGGGGCTGTATTCCATGGCGATGCGACTGGAAGGATCCTGCGGCAGGATGGTGCGCAGTTTACTCTCCATCTCCTGCCAGCCGACGTAGAGGTGGAGCGGGCCGTCCATTTCAGGGGGTACTGAGCTGAAGGTGGACTGTTCGATTGCGTGGACGAGCCATTGGGGCTCGCCCTCGGCAGGGATCCAGAGTAACCAGCGGCGAGTTCCGGTAGATTCGAGGCGGGCTACGGAGGCGGCGATTGGGTTCTGGCCGCGAAAGTCGTAGAGGAGCCAGCCGGTCAGGTTCTGCTGGCGGAGGTGGTTGCGGATGGATTGCAGCTTCACGGGTGCCGTCCCTAGTTGGCGTCGCTGGGTGCGTTGTGTTGTTACGTGCGTTTTCCGGTCAGTAAGAGATGAAGCAATGGGATATGCCGACATTATTCCACGAAGTGGCGATTAGGTCTAGTTTCCGGCAGTGGTCAGAGTTGGCAGGGGGGATTGCTGTCGAGGCGGAAAACTGACCGAAACTGGGTGTTGACATATTACTAGAACATATGTACAATATGGGTATATCAGATTTGGAGAGCCCTGACGGGCCACAGACGCGATGAATCGATCCAATTGCAGATGAAATGAGGGGACTGTACAATGTATCAGCAGATCACTTTGGTTGGAAATCTGGGCAATGATCCTGAGATGCGGGTCTTGCCGAGCGGGGATCCTGTAACGAATTTCAGTGTTGCCGCCAATCGGTACTGGACGGGTGCTGACGGGCAAAGGCAAGAGAGGACGGTCTGGTTTGAGGTGGCTGCGTGGCAACGACTTGCCGAGACCTGTAACCAGTATCTTACAAGGGGCCGGCGCGTGCTGGTTGTCGGCGAGTTGGAAGAGCCTGACGTGTGGACCGACAGTAGTGGAAATGCACGGGCTACTCTGAAAGTTCGGGCGCGGCATGTGCAGTTTCTCGGTTCGCGGGAGCAAGGTAACGTCATGTCCGAGGGGCAGGCTGCGTACGGGAATGGGCAGCATGCTCCCAGTCCGGAATTGAACGGCGGAGAGGGGATACCGTTTTAGAATTGCATATTGGCGTGACGAATACCGGGAAGACAGGGGTTCCGGCGCGGCCAGGGGTGGTTGCGTCTTGGGCCTATTGACGGGATACGCTCTAATCTGAAACATTCATCACAGATCGAGGGAAGGAAAAGCGTTTAATGTATCAGCAGATCACTTTGATTGGGAACTTGGGCCGCGATCCAGAATTGAGGTACTCAGCAAGTGGCGTGGCTTTCACCAACTTTAGTGTCGCCACCAGTCGATCTTGGACAGGTCAGGACGGCCAGCGTCAAGAAAAGACTGTATGGTTCAGGGTGTCAGTATGGGATAGGCAGGCCGAGGCATGCAACCAATATCTGACCAAAGGACAAAGAGTACTCGTAGTCGGCGAAATGGAAGAACCATACGTGTTCACCGATCAGGAAGGGAATTCGCGTGCTTCTCTGCAGGTGCGGGCACGAAACGTGCAGTTTCTCAACTCGCGAGCCGAACGAGAAGCCATGGGCGTAGGTGGGGGCCAATACGGCGGCCAGTCTGCAGCGGCAGTGGACGGGTCAGGTTTGGATCAGGGAGCCGGCGGAGAAGAGGATATACCGTTCTAAGGGGTAGGTCTTGCTCGTTTTGGGCGGCACAGTTGCAGCGTGGCAGAGCCGGCAATTGTGTGACTTCAGACAGCATGCCTTGACCCGAATGGCATATTCGTGGGGCGAGTGACAAGGGGGATAGCCATGTATCAGCAGGTCACATTAATTGGGAATCTGGGGCAGGATCCCGAGATGCGGTACACGCCCAGTGGCGTGGCGGTAACCAACTTCAGTGTCGCCACCAGTCGATCCTGGACTGGGCAGGATGGGCAACGGCAGGAGAAGACGGTTTGGTTCCGGGTGGCAGCGTGGCGACGGCTGGCCGAGACGTGTAATCAGTATCTGACGAAGGGGCAGCGGGTGCTGGTTATCGGCGAAATGGAGGAGCCCACCCCGTGGACAGATCGAGAGGGCAATACGCGGGCTTCACTTGAAGTGACGGCGCAGACTGTGCGGTTTCTGAACACGCGGGCGGAGAATGAAGCGCTTGCGGGCGGATGGGGTCAGGCCGGTGGGCAGGGCGCGGCTGTGGGCAGCGGGCCAGGTGGGGACGCGATGGCGGGCGGTGAGGAGGATATTCCGTTTTAGGATGCGTTGACGTTACGGATTGTCACGAGGGACAACCTCTTTTTCCGCGAAGTCACGCGAAGGGTCGCGAAGAACACCTTTTCTTATCCGCGAAGTTACGCGAAGGAACGCGAAGAACATCGGGGGGAAATGGATTTTCTTTGCATGACTGTGGGGCCCTCTGCGGAGTAGCCACACTTTGGCCCCTCAAATCGCTGTTCAGACATAAGTAAACAAGCCGTAGAGGTTTCAGATCGCCCGCGCCCTCCAAACGGCGCGGGCAGAGTTTTTTTGTGGGCCGGTTGGTGAGGGTTGTGCTGCT
>JAPPKG010000681.1:0-3539 GCA_026914085.1 Caldilineaceae bacterium
GTTCCGCCACCGCCTCAGCCTTGCTGCGCGTGCGGTTCAAATAGCTGAGTTGGATATCTTCACGCTCGACGATGTAGGGCAGATAGTTCCTCTCGGCAACGCCGCCGGTTCCCACAACTGCAATCTTCATAGTCATCCTTGTTCCCCTCAGGCTTGATTTTCCAGTTACCAGCTATTCTTCGACCAGGCGAAAACTGTAGGAACCGGAGCCTACCTGGAAGGTGATGGCGTCCCCATTCTCCTCGCCCGCCCCGATGCCCGCAACGCCCGGACTGTACACGCCCTCTTCCCAAACTGTCTCTCCACCCTCTTGGATAGCCACCGAACCCAACCCCAACTTGGGCACGCTGACCTCCGCTGTCGTATTGACAGGCACCTTCACCTGCAGAGCGAACGTCCCCTCCTCGCGCTGCCAAGCCGACGCCACCGTGCCGGACTGCGTCTCGACCTCCGCCTCCACATCGGTCACCCCGCCGACCACACTGGGACTGATCGCAATCGTCCGGTAGCCAGGACCCGTCGGGCTGATCCCAGCAAGCGTTCGATAGAAAAAGACCTCCGTGCTGCAGAACATCTTCATGTTCAGGCTTAACTCCTCCTCCGGGTCGCCGTTCCAGGACTCCCACACCGTCGTCGCGCCCTTGGCGATCTGCTCGCCCCAGCTCGGAAAAGTCGTCTGCGACATCAGCTCGGCCATAACCTCCGCCTGCCCGAAACGCGGCAGCGCATTCTCCAGCGCCGCCGTGCCGATGATCCCCGTCGTCACATGCCCGTTCTGGCGCACGCGGATATCCTCGACCAGGTTGGCCACAACCGCCTCCACCCTCTCTGCCGGCACCAGGTCAAGGTGCAGCACCACCGCGTTCGCCGTCTGGCTTCCGCCCCCGTACTGGTTGCTCTCTTCGTCCAGAAACTCGCGGTTGAACGCCTCCCTGATCTCCCCGGCCAGCGCACCGTACCGCCGCGCCTCCTCCTCCTCACCCAGCACCCGCGCCGCCTGCGCCAGGATCCACACACAGTGCTGGTAGTACGCTGTCGACGTGAGCGGCATCGGCGTATGCAGCGGCTTGAAGCTGGAACTGCCGTCAGCCTGCGGTTCCATGTGGTCGCCAAGCCCGTGGCGCATGATATGCCCTTCCGCCAGCGCGCCGTAAAACGCCATCATCCGCTTCAGCGGACCGTAATGCCTCGCCAGAACGCGCCCGTCCCCGTAATGCCGGTAGACCTGCCACACAAAGATCGGATAAGTGCTCGCCCAGTCCATCCAGCGCAGATACGCGTCCATCGTCGCGCGCCAGTGCAGCGGAGCCACCACCGGGACATCGCCGTCCTCCTTCTGCGCATCAGCGATGTCCTCCAGCCACTTCGCCCAGAAACTGGCGCTCTCAAAGTTGTAAAGATAGTCCTCGGCGATAAAGCCCGGATCGCCCAGCCATGCCACCCGTTCGGAGCGGTCGGCCGCGTCCTGCGAGATGCTCTGAAAGCTGCCCCGCAGCGTCCAGTGTACATTGCTGTGAATCCGGTTAAAGAGCTCGTCTGAACAGCGAAAACGGCTCCTGGTTCCCACCGCCGAATGCACCACACGCCCTTCCACGCCCTCCAGCGCGGGCGCGCCCGGATAGCCGGTGACCTCCACATAGCGGAAACTGTGCAGCGTGAAGCGAGGCTCCCATACCTCGACACCACCGCCTTTGAGCGTATAACTGTCCGTCTGCCGCGCGCTATGATGTACGCCCCCGTCGCGCCCGGTCCCCTGCCTGTACGCCTCCTCCGAATCCGGGGCATTGCACAGATTGCTGCGCGCGTCCAGCGTCCCGTCCGCGTACAAACAGGTCCCGTGCCGCAGCGTCACCGTCGCGCCCTCCGGTCCCCGCACCCGCAGCCGGCACCATCCCGTCATCACCTGCCCCAGGTCGAAGATATACACGCCCTCGCTCGGGTTGGTCATCTCAACCGCCGGTAGCGTCTCGATCACGCGCGCCGGCGGCATACTCTGCGCCACCAGCGCGCCCCCGGGCGCCTCTACGACTGCAGCCGGCTGCCACGCCGCGTTGTCGTAACCAGGGCTGTCCCAACCCGACCTCTCCAGGCGCGCATCGTAACGCTCACCGTTATTGAAATCGTTATACGTAATCGGACCCGCCGTCGCCCTCCATTCGCCGTCCGAGACGATGCTGACCTGCCCGCCGTCCGCGTACTCAATGATCGCTTGCAGCAGCAGCCTCGGCCTGTCCCCGTAAGGCGAGCGGTGGCTGGGCGACGGCGGAATGTCATCCTCGGCACTATACCAGCCATGCCCCAGCATAACGCCGAAAACGTTGGCGCCCGGCTGCAACAGCTCCGTAACATCATGGCTCACATACAGCACGCGCGAACCCAAAGCCATCGGCTGGTCGTTGTTGTAGTACGTGTTCCCGGGGTCCAGCACGCTCCGCCCAACCTTGGAGCCGTTCACATATAGCTCGCCGTAACCCAGCCCCGACATGTGGACCGTCGCCCGCCGCATCGGTCTGTCCAACGTGAACGCCCGTCGCAGCAGCGGCGCCGAGACCGTCCTGTCCGCCGCGCCGATCCAACTGCCCAGCCAGTCTCCGGCCTCCAACAACCCCATGCTGAACACCGCCGCCCCGCTGAATCTGCTGGCAACTCCCGCCCCGTCCCATACCCGCACCGCCCACCAGCAGCGCTCATTGCTGACGAGCGCCCCGCCGTCATATTCCACGTGCGCCAACTCCGACGAGGCAACCCGGCCGCTGTCCCATCTGTCACCGGTCCCGGCCAGCAGTATTGCCTCGCTGCTGGCGACCAGTATCCGATAGGCCGACTGCCTCTGACCGCGCGCCTCCGCGCGCAGCAGCCAACTGAAGCGCGGCCGCCGCGTGTCGATGCCCACCGGATCGACGGCATATTCACACTGCAAATCGAAGGGGGTAATCATCTGGCTGCCGTGTCGGAATGACAGATGGAAGCAACTCCGTGCCGTATTGTACCAGAACGCATCGCATCAGCAGCAGTGGGCGCGCATTCCGAAAAGTGCCCCCGCCCTCCTGTATACGGAAGGGCGATTCCTGGCAGATTTCTCCGTCGGCTGCAAGGAAAAGTCACTATGGCCCGAAAAATAGAGTTTGCAGCGCTTCCGGTGTCTCTGCTAAGATGCAGCGACCGGTCCACAGCATGTTTCACACAACGTTGACCCCCAAACATCGTCCGATCCATGCCGTGAATCGCAGACCTTCACCCAACTACCTGACCTGCAGTTACAACTTGTAGACAAGCGATCCTTCCCTACTCCCTTTCCAATCCAGGAGGAACTCCATGACCCGAAAAGCACACGCTTCAATGACGCGCCCTGTCTCCCGTCGTGCCTTCCTCAAGACAGCCGGCGCCGGCGCCGCGTTCGCCGCGCTCAGCGCCTGCGCTGCCCCCGTAGCCGCGCCCGCGGAAGGGACCGGCGGCGAAGAGGCCATGGCCGAACCGCAGGAACTGAACATCGTCTATTGGGCCGACAGCAATGACTTCTTCCAGGGTGTGATCGACCA
>JAPPKG010000153.1:0-3531 GCA_026914085.1 Caldilineaceae bacterium
ACTCCACCTGCGAATACTTTCATTGCGTCAACCTTTCTTTGGGGCGATAATACGGCAGTCTGAACGCTTGATTTGCGAGCCGAAGGAAGGGGATTTCTGGCTCGCAAGTTGGGGGAATGTTAGCACATCTGGAGGTTTCGGCGTACTTTCTACCCGTGGGTAGAGGCGACTGCGGTCTGATTTTGGCCCACCTACCAAGCATCTGTTTGCGCCACAAGAAAGGGACAGCAGAGGATGAGTAACGGATCATTGAGGAAGTTTCGTGTCGCCCTAGTCGGGACTGGAGGTATCTCGCGCGGGCATGCAACTGCTTGTGAAAACCTGGAAAGGGCCGAGCTCACGGCAGTGTGTGATGTCTCGCCTGAAGCTCTCGATCGCTTTACGCAGCAGTTTTCGGTACCCAATGTCTATGCCTCAATGGAGGAGATGATCGATGCAGGGGAATACGACATTGCTGTGATCTGCCTGTGGGGCGCAATGCATTCAGAGGCCGGCATCCAACTGGCGGCATCGGGCCGCGTGAAGGCGGTCCTGTGTGAGAAGCCGTTCACCCAGAGTGCGGCGGAGGCCAGGGCATTTGTGGCTGCCTGTCGAGAACGGGGCGTTTTTGTGGCGGAGGCGTTCAAGTTCCGGCATCACCCCATGCATCTGAAGGCGGAGGAGATCGTTCGCCAGGGCGGGATTGGGGAAGTGCTGAACGTTCGGAGCACGTTCTGTACCAACGTTCCGCAGGGGAACCGACGGCCCGAGGCCAATTGGCGCTGGAACCGCGCCAAAGGCGGGGGGGCGATTTATGATCTGGCCTGTTACAACGTTCATCAGGCACGCTTCATTTTTGACGAGGAGCCGGAGGCCGTCTACGCGGTGCAGACCAAGGGCGTCGAAGTCGACGACGCGGCGTACATTTTACTGGCATTCTCGGGCGGACGGACGGCGCAGTTGTCGGTGGGGTTTGACAGCTGGGCTTCGCAGTACGTTGAGATCTGCGGGGACGCGGGCCTTGTGCGGATTGACAAGGCATGGAATAACGAGAACCAAGACGTGGCGCTGGAGTACCATTCGGCGAACGGTGTGGAGACGATTGCTTTCCCGCCGACACATCAGTTCACGCACCAGTTGGATCATCTGTGCGACTGTCTCGAGCACGGTCAGACCCATCGGATTTCACCAGAAAGCAGTATCGCGCAGATGCGGGTTCTTGATGCCGTTGCCGAGTCGATGCAGACTGGAGCGGTTGTCCGACTGTGAAATTGGCAGGGAAGTTGACAGAATCATGCCGGTTGGATAGGATTCGGTCTGTTCCCAGACAGAAAAACTCTCCCTCCTCGCAGTTCTTACTCGGCGCGAGGAAGTTTGGAACGACGTAACAAGGCCATAGGAGAAATCAATCATGGCAGTCAATGACGCACATCCGACGATGGAGCGGGACCTCCGGTATTTCCCCGCCACGACAAATGAACCGAAGAAGCTGACCCCGGAGCAGATTGACTACTTCAATGAGCATGGGTACGTGTTTCCAATTGACCTTTTCTCGGAGGAAGAGGCGGATGCCAACCGCGCCTATTTCGATAAGCTGTTGAAGATGGCGTCGGACGCCGGGCTTGACAGTTATTCGGTCAATGCCTGGCATACGCATTGCGAGGGCATCTATGATCTGGTGATGGACGACCGGATTCTCGATTATGTTGAAGATATTCTGGGGCCGAACATCGTTTGCACGATGACGCATTACTTTTCGAAGATGCCCAGTGACGTCAAGTCGGTGTACTGGCACCAGGATGCCTCGTTCTGGGCGCTGACGCCGAGCAAGGTGGTTACGGCCTGGCTGGCAATTGATGACGTGGACGTGGAAAACGGGGCGATGAAGCTGTTTCCGGGAACGCATCTGTTGGGCCGCATTCCGTTTGAATGGGTGACGGACGAGGAGGAGGGTGTGCTCAGCCAGCACGTCCACAATCCGTGGCGATACGGGCAGCCGGTCTCGGTCGAGTTGAAGGCGGGGCAGATCTCGCTACATACCGACATGCTTCTGCACGGATCGCAGCCGAATCCTTCGAACCGCCGGCGCTGCGGACTGACGATCCGCTATTTTCCGGCGGACGTTCGGGGACCGGAGCCGGAGAGAGGACTTGGGATCATTGCGCGCGGGGTTGACCCGGACGGATACTGGCAGCCTTTGCCAAGGCCGGAGGGGGATGCCATCCCGCCGCATTTGCTTGAGGAGCAGGAGGCGTAGCAGCGGGTCCGACAGGAAGGCAGTGCCGACCGCACATAGTGGAAACCCTACGGCAGCCGGCATAACAACGCAGTAGTAGCAATTTACCTCTAAAAGTTCAGGGCGGTGCAGCATCCAGGGAAAATGGACGTTGCACCGTTTTTTGTTGGCTTAATTTCTGCGAGATGTGTTTTGCGGCCGGATTCAGACCGCAATTGCTTCTTCGAACAGGGAGGGAAAGTGCCTGTAGGGATCGCCTGGATCGCGAAAGAGGATCTGCTGACGGGGTGTCAGTTCGGCATTGGGCGGCGGCTGGACGCGCCGGGCCGTCCAGGCTACGTGGGAGATGCAGTATTTGTAGAGGAGGGCCCTGCGTTCGTGCTGGGCCTGCCAGGCGGCGGTGCCATGGGTCAGGGCCTCGGTGAAGAGGATGGCCGAGCCGGCGGGAGCCTCGGGGATGATGACGCTGGGAGAGTCCTCGGGGGCTTCGTCTATCTGTTGGGGGAGCTTGTAGTTGCTTTTGTGGCTGCCGGGAATGCAGCAGAAGCCGCCCTTTCCCGGGCCGGTGTCGGTGAGGCACCAGGTGACGACGACGAAACCGTTGTAGATCTGGTCGTCGCGGAAGGGGACGTACTCACCCTGGTTCGCGCCTGTTGTCGGGGAGGTGGCCCCGTAGTCGGCATGGAGGCGTCCGCGGGGCATTCCTTCTTTCATGTACATGCCGTAGATTCTGTCGAGGCGGAAGCAGTCGCCGAGGCGAAGGCGCAGGATTGGCATGATTGTGTCGTGGTCCAGGAGATCGACGAAGGGCTGGCCCCATTCGAGGAAGCCGGGGCCGTCCGGTGCGCTGCCGAAGCGTTGCGTTTGACCGGGGGCGGGGAGCCGCTGTGCGTCCAGGAGGCGGTTGAGTGTTTCGACTTCAGACGGGGAGAGGGCGTTTTCGATAACCAGGTAGCCCTGGACGTCGAAGAGGTATTGCAGCAGGTGGAGATCGCTCATTTTGCGGCCTTTTTATCCAGTTGAAATTCGGGATCGGTTGGGGCTACCTCGTTGAACCCAACGATTCATATCCTAAGACATGTCGAGGGCGAGCGCAACTGCACTGGGATGGGGGGAAGGACAGGGTTGGGGAGGGTATGGGATCTGTTGAGAGGGACAGGGCAGGCGTGAGGCGTGCGCCTACGGGGTCGCGAGGGGAAGAGTTAGACGACGGGTCCGCGCGGACGAGGGGCCGGCCGCGGGCGGCCCCACCGGGGGGGGGGGGTGTTGTTGGGGGTTTTGCTGGGCTAAGCGCGGGCGGGCGGGGGGGGCCGGTT
>JAPPKG010000318.1:0-3529 GCA_026914085.1 Caldilineaceae bacterium
GACACGACGAACGCACCTGGCGCGAGGTCATTTCGACCCTGCGGTTTATCGGCTACAAAGGCATCCTGACCCTGGAAATGGAGAGCGAATACATAGAAATCCAGGAGGGCCTGGAAAAGGCGGCTGCATTCATCAGGCCGATGATCCTGGAAAAGCCGGTGGGGCCGGCCTGGTGGGAGGTCGCCGCAGTGCATGAGCTTTGGGAAGATAAGAAGGACTAGGGAGACTGAATGGTGAACCAGCTTGACGGCCTCGCGCTCTGATCAGTGCAGAACGCAGGCTGCTGATACTTTAAGATCCTTTGATTGCATGGGAGACATTAGATGTTGAAGGTCCTCGTAACAGGAGGCAGCGGCACCATCGGCGGATATGTCCTGAGAGAGCTGCTCCAGGCGGGCCACTCCGCCACTAGCTTCAGCCGCTCCGCGCCGCGTGTGGAAGGGGCAGGTTTCGTCCAGGGCGACATTATGCAGCCCGACCAGCTTGCCGATGCCTGCCATGGCCAGGACGCCGTCATCCATCTCGCGGCCATACCGGGCCCGGGCCGGGCGACACCGGCGCAACTGCTCAACGTCAACGTGATCGGCACCGTCAATGTCCTCGAAGCGGCCGTCCACGCCGGCGTCGGCAAGGTCGTGTTTGCCTCTTCCGGCGCGGCCACCGGTTTCTCCTTCCAAAAACGGGAGATAACTCCGCAATACCTCCCGATCGATGAAGAGCATCCCTGTGAGCCGCAGGACGAATACGGGCTGAGCAAGCTGCTCGGCGAGCTGACCTGCCGGCGTTACACCGACGCATTCGGCATCCGGACCATCTGCCTGCGCATCAACAACAACTGGTATCTGGAACGCGCCAGTGCCGAGGTTGCCGTGCGCTCCGGCTGGGCGCAACAGTTCACGGTCGAAGAGCTGTGGCGGAAGCGTTACCTGAAAACGATAGAGGACGAGGGCGACTGGCCGTCGCCGGGTCCGCCGGCGCCGCGCAAGATACTGTGGGCCTTTACCGACGCCCGCGACGCCGCGCAGGCCTTCCGCCTGGCCGTGGAGAATGACACGATCAAGCATGAAGTGTTTCTCATCAACGGTAACGACACCTGCTCCAAAGAACTTACGCCTCTGCTTATCGACCGTTTACGTAAATCGCTTGGCGAAAGGGAAGCAAACTCAACCTCTCCTGATATACCCCTCAAGGAGCCGTTGGAAGGCAATGCCTCACTCTGGTCGCACGCCAAGGCGACACGCTTGTTGGGCTATCGTCCCCAATACACCTGGCGGCAAAGCGACTTTCACTCGTGGATGGAGGAAAGATGACCACAGAAAGAAAGATGGAGTTCTTCGGCGGGGGCTGGCGGCAAGTCGACGATGCCGACGCAGAGAAATCCCCCGTCATCGACGCCCACTCCCACATCTTCCGCCGTTTTGCCACCGGTTCAGGCGCGGCAAGCGCGGCGCTCACACTCAAACTGTGGCAGTACCACCTGCGTGACTTCACTGACTTCTGGCGCAAGGAGGACGGCGCCCGCGTCAAAGAACCGCTGCTCGACTTCCCCTCCGACGACATCAACGCCATGCCCGACCTCAACTTCCGTTTCGGCAGATACGGCCAGGCCGAGCTCACCGTAGACGGCGTCGACTATGTCATGCAGTTCTATCCCCCCGCCCTGGAGAACCTGGAGGCGACCCCGGAAAGAATGATCGCCGAAATGGAGGTCGCCGGCGTGGACCGGGGGGTACTCCAGAGCGACCACGTCTACGGCGCCAACATCAACGAGTACTACGCCGAGGCGATGCGCCGCTACCCCGACCGCTTCATCGCGCTGGCGCAGATTCGGGAGACCGAAGGGCATGAGGCGGAGGAACTGGCTCGTCTAGAGCACGCGGTTACGGAACTGGGATGCATGGGGCTTTACTTCAGTGTGGAGCTATTCGCGTTACGGGGCTACGTGGACCGGATTGACGACGCCAAGTTCAAGCCGCTGTGGCAACTGGTGCGCCGCCTGGGAATTCCCATCTTCTGGTATATCGACGCCCGCAAGCAGGACCGGGTCGCAGGTTTCATGGAGCGCGTCGCCGAGCTGAGCCGCTGGGCGGACGCCCACGATGACATCCCGTCGGTGATCACGCACGGGCTGGTGCCGGCCGCCATCATTCACGAAATCGGCATCCCCGACGAGGTGATAACTTTGCTGAAGCGGCCCCACATGAACGCCGAAATCCTGATGCAGGCCAAGTGGCCCGAGTACCCCTATGGCGATGGACAGGAGATGCTCAGGTGGCTGATCGACCAGGTCGGCGTGGAAAAGCTGATGTGGGGCTCCGACATGCCCTACAGCGGCGGCTTCTGGTGCACGTACAAACAGTCGGTGGACTACATCCGCCTGCACTGCGACTTTCTTACGACAGCCGAGAAGAACCTGATATTGGGCGGCAACGCGGCGCGGATGTTTGGTATCAGCGGCTAGCGGAGAGTAACGCTTCTGAGCACAATTTGCCTGTCGCTAAGTCTTGGTTCACAGACGCTATATTGGACGGATA
The DNA here is from genome assembly GCA_026914085.1 of Caldilineaceae bacterium. GTDB lineage: Bacteria > Chloroflexota > Anaerolineae > Caldilineales > Caldilineaceae > Bin5. Next base: position 2,535 of record JAPPKG010000318.1, read on the forward strand.
GCCTTTGATCGACGCGTTCTGCTTGGAGACCTTTAGTGACGTTGGAAAGAAGAAGCGACCCTTTCGGTCGCTTTGCCTTGCGCTGGTATTCATTATCCCGGTCGAACTATCTGAAGAGAGAATCTGGCAGTCCAGACTGTCTGATTATGCTCCTCAACGTCCCGACAGGGATATCACTATGCCTGGGAACGACAACATCCAAGCCAACTGTTTCTCCTGCCTCATTTCTTTCGCGCTTACTGAAGATAACATGACTTCCACTCTGTCTCTTCTCTTCAAATCCATTGTCCAGCAGCACTCGACGGACCTGCCTGAATGATCTAGGCGGCAGCCTAGGCATATTCAAGTTCTAATTCGTACAACGCCTGATCGTCTTCTTTGCCGATCAGTGTGCTACTAATCTTTGGTTTCTCTTGCCCTTCAGCAAACATTTCTGGATTGAAACGGGCAACTCGTCTTACAAAATCTTCGATGGTGTAAGTTTCGAGGAGCAGCTCTAGGGCTTCATGCAAATTGTCAAACGCTTCCTCTAGAGTCCTCCCCTGACTTGCTACCTCCAGCTCCTTGCAGCGGGACACATACCAGTCACCCTCTTTCCATGCCGAGCAGCTAAGTGTCCATTTCATGGATGCTCCTTTTCCTTTCTCTCACCCCTCAATTTCTCTTTCGCAACTCTATCACATTTGTGCAAGGATCGTTAAGTATCATCAAGATCCTCCTTGACAATTGACGCAGTCTCGCACGCATGTCTCACGATACAGGACTGTGACCTCCAAGTCGTTCAATAGGCAAATCGGCTTCGCCTCCATGGCTCGCCGACTCATTTCTCGCTAGTCTCGTTATTTTTCTGGATCTCTCAACTGATTCAACGCAGCCTCAGCGCCTGCGGAGACGAAGCCCAGATCCCCGCCAATCGTCAACAGCCGCAGTGTCGGCGCATACTCCTTTACCCAGGCGATACCGGCCTCGGCCCCGCCCAGCACATCCACCGGGAA
>JAPPKG010000705.1:0-3529 GCA_026914085.1 Caldilineaceae bacterium
CGCTGCCCTCACCGCTGCCGGATTCGCCGCCGCCTTCGCCACTGCCTTCTCCGCCACTGCCGTGTTCACCGCTGCCTTCGCTGCCGCTGCCTTCGCCGCCGCCTTCGCTTGCGCCGACCTCGGCATGGGGCGTCCAGCCGTCGAAGGACTGCGTTGAGGCGGGGAGAACGACATCCAGGATCTCACCGGGGGCCAGGTCGGTCGGCGTTGTGGGGCCGAGCTCGATGCCGTTGGACAGGTGGACCTCGATGCGTACCCGGGTCAGGGTGGCGTCGGTGGTGTTGGCGACGGAGCCGACGAAGGCGTTGGCGGCGGCGTCGTAGCTCATGATGAGGCGAGCGCCGGCGCGGACCATATCGAAGGTCTCGTCGAGGGCGAGGGCGCTGCCGCCTTCTTCGCTGCCGGCTGCGCCGCCTTCGCTACCTTCATTACCGCCCTCAACTCCGCTCTCACCTCCGCTGCCGTGTTCGCCGCTGCCTTCTCCTCCGCTCTCGCTACCTTCACCGCGGCTTTCCGTAACGTTGCCTGCACTTTGGTCGGCACTGCTTTGTCCCCTCCGTGAACAGCCGACGGCTACCATCATCGTGACGATCAGTACCAGTATCGCCAGCGTCTGCGCCATTCTCAACTTCGTTCCCTTGCCTCTCATTTTTTCACCTCGTTTCACTATGGTCATTTGAGGGCTTGTCCCTCATACACTGCCTATGATAAAGGCGAAATGTGTCGCAAATATGTCAGATCGGGGCAAATCTAAAACTGATCTTTAAGGCACCGCGGGTGTTCTATCAGGGCTTTCACCAGGAGGGCAGGTTAGTGTACGCTAGAGTGGCGGTTAGAAAACGGCAGTAGATCGGATTCTCTGGCAGCAAACCGGTCCACTCTACCTTGCACCAACCCGGCTTTATGTTTGGGGAACACGGCCAGCGGCGTTCCGGGTCGGGTGAATCTTGCGCACAGAGTGAAGGTGGGTCCAGCGCCTGAGGCGAGCCGGGAACGAGCTTGGAAGGTTTTGGAGAATTCGATTGGGCTGGACAGGGCATCAGGATTTTTGTGCAGATGGATGCGGCGCCTCATTGAGGCAGCGCATCCGAGCCGGGGTTTCATGAGGGCAGGCGATGCGGGGCATGGTGTTGATCGTTGAAGATGATACGAGGATTGCGAACTGGGTCAAGGTATATTTCGAGCGGGCCGGGTTCAGCGCTGAGGTTACGCATGACGGTGAATCCGGCCTGGAACTGGCGCGCACACTGCTACCGGACCTGATCATCCTCGATCTGATGCTTCCGCGCCTCGATGGGGTGGAACTGTGCCGGATTCTGCGGCGAGAGTCGGACGTTCCGCTCATCATGCTGACGGCCCGAGAAGCCCAGGACGATCGAATCATCGGACTGGAGAGCGGCGCCGACGATTACATTGTCAAGCCCTTCGCTCCGGAGGAGGTCATCGCCCGCGCGGACGCCGTACTGCGCCGCGTCAAGGGCAGAGTCCAGCAGGTCATGACGCACAACAACATCACGCTGAACGAGACCACGCGCAGCGTGACGGTGGATGGTGAGCCGGTCCCCCTGAGTCAGGCGCAAATCGATCTGCTCTCGGCATTCATGCGCCATCCCAACCAGGTGCTGACGCGTGATCAGCTGATCGAGCTGGCCTTCGACAACGATTTCGAGGGGTTCGACCGCGCCATTGACAATCAGATCGCGCGCCTGCGCAAGCAGATCAGCCAGGGCCGCAACCGGCCGATTGAGACCGTTTACGGCGCCGGCTACAGGTTTGTAGTGGAGGAGCCGTAATGTCGCTGCGCTGGCGGATCCTGGGTTCGAACGTTGTCGTCATCCTCCTCACGGTGCTGATCGGTGTTGGCGTGGTCTATTACGGAACCGAGTCCAGCCTGGGCGTCTTCGTAGACCGGATTGGCGGCGAGGAGGCGAGCCGGCTGGCCCGGAGTCTGAGCCGGGCGTACACGGCTGCCGGCGGTTGGGATACGGTAGACGCATCCCTGTCCGAGGCCGGATACAGCTACGGTGAAGCACCGCACGAGGAGGGGTCCGGAGAAGGCGGAGGAGAGAGCGGCGAGGGCTTTCACCAGGACGCAGTGCGCGTCGTTGTCGCCAGCGAAGATGGGCGGGTGGTGAAGGACAATCTGTCCCTGTTGACAGCGGGCGCCAATGTGCCCGATCTGGACGGGTACCGTGAGACGGTGTTCGATCTGGCTGCGAACCGCCCCGTCGGCCATGTCTATGTGGATGTAAACGGCAATTTTCTTTCGACGGAGTCGCACGGCTTTCTGAGCACGTTGCTGTATATCATCGCAGTTGGCGGTGTGCTGACGATCGGGGTTGCAATCCTGCTGGCGGCCTGGCTGTCAAGGCGGATTACGTCGCCTGTGACGGCGTTGACGGACGCGACTCAGGCGATTGCGCAGGGGGACACGACGCGGCTCCCGGTCACCTCTGCGGACGAGTTGGGACGCATGAGTGCTGCTTTCAACCGAATGAGCGCGACGCTCGAGACTCAGCGGGCCCTCCGCAGGCGTCTGATCAACGATGTTTCGCATGAACTGAATACGCCCTTGAGCGTGATTCAACTGGAGGCAACAGGACTGCGCGATGGGATTCAGACGCCTGAAGACGCATCCAATCACATCATTCAGGAGGTGGAGAGGCTGCGCGGTCTGGTCACGGATCTGAACTGGCTGGCGGAAACGGACCATGGCGAGTTGCAGCTCACTCTTGAAGTGTGTTCGCTCAACGAGTTGCTTGCCGCAGAGGTGGAGCGCTGGCAACCGCAAGCGCAGGCGCGGCAGGTTGCGCTGTCGCTTGAGGCCGATGCCGACCTTCCGGAGATGACACTGGACCGGATGCGCATGGGGCAGGCGCTGGGCAACGTACTGAACAACGCCATCCGTTGCTGTGAGGCGAACGGGCGCGTCGTGGTCAGGGCGAAGTTGGAAGGCGAAGGGGCAGTGGCTATTACAGTGACTGATGACGGGATCGGCATCGAAGCGGACGATCTGCCTAACGTCTTCGAGCGCTTCTACCGCACCAACCAATCGCGCCGTAACGGCATAGGCGGCACAGGTCTGGGACTGGCGATTGCGCGGGCCGTGGCGGAAGCGCATGGGGGTACAGCTGCCATAACTAGCGACGGGCCTGGGCAGGGCGCCGCGGTGACCTTTCGTCTTCCCTTGGTCGGGTGAGTTAAACACGCCCACAAGGGACGCCTCTGTGGGGTCAGAGGCGCCACAACTTCATCACTGATGTTGCTCTTGGGAGTTACCCTTGCCTTTCTCCTCACTTCGCAACGACTGAGCCTCATTCACTGCGCGACACCGGACGAGGCGAGCGAAGTCTCTTCCCTCCTCACTCCTCTCAATGCCAATCACCCATCAATCTGTGCTTTCACTGACCACTGACCACTGACCACTGACTACTGCAGTTCTGGGCGGTGGGGGCGATTAGGGCCGCCCATGTTGGGGGGGGGGGGGGGGGGGCGCGCCCCGCCCCCCCCCCCCCCCCCCCCCCCCCCC
>JAPPKG010000530.1:0-3517 GCA_026914085.1 Caldilineaceae bacterium
CTAGACAGATGGAGGCAACGGGTCTGTCGGAGAATGAGGTCGCGGCGGTGAAGCCTGAAGTATGGGCCGGGCTGCCTGCCGCTGTACAGCCGCTGTTTGAACACTGGGTGGAGGGATAAGTGGACACAGACCGTTTGGCGGCATCATTGGCCGAGATGGTAGATCCGCAGCGGATTCAGGAACTTACCTTGGACATGGTGCGCATACCGAGTCCGCCGGGGGAGGAGCGCGCGGTCTCCGAGTTTTACGCTGACAGGTTGCGCGAGGTGGGACTGGATGTGGAGATGGACCGTGAGTTTCCGGACAGCCCAAGCGTCGTGGCCCGGTTGCGGGGCAGGAACGGCGGACCTACGCTGCAGCTTGACGGGCATACGGATACGGTTGACTTGCCCGGGCCGGAGCCGCGGTTTGAGGACGGGTATATCCACGGGCGGGGATCGGAGGATATGAAGGCGTCGCTGGCGGCGATGGCGGAGGCTGCGCGCGTTCTATGCGAAGCGGGGGTTGAACTGGAAGGGGACCTGCTGTTGACGGCGCACGGGCGTCATGAGAGCGCTACGAATGAGACGCTGATTTCGCTGATCGGAAAGGGCGTACACGGCGACGCGGTGATCGTTACCGAGCTGGGCGGGAAGGACCTTCCGATTACTGGCATGGGCCTTGTTTTCTGGGAGCTAAGGATTGCGGGGGACGAAGAGGGAATACACGAAACTGTGGCCGAGGCGGGGGCTCCTCATGCTGTGATGGCGGGGTACCGGGCCGTGCAGCTGTTGCAGGAGAAGGCGGCAGAGATTGCCGAGATTCGGCACCCGTATTTGGGAGCGGAGTCGATCTTTATTGGGCGGTTTCAAGGTGGGGATTACTTTAACCGAATGCCGGCGGGGTGCGTTATCGGCGGCACGCGACGGTTTGGGCCGGGTTGCAGTCTGGACGAGATCCGTGAAGAGTTTGCTGGACTGGCGGCACGGGTGCAGGAGGAGAGCGGCGCGGAAGTCGAAGTTTGGCTGGACGGGATCGAGGGCTACAGTGTTGACGAAAACGAGCGCCTAGCACAAGTGCTGCGGGAAGGGCACGAGATGGTTACGGGCAGCCAACTGCCGCTGGCGGGCACGAGAGCGGCGGCGAACGTTCCTCATTTTGTGCATTTGGCGCATGTTCCCGCGCTGTACTACGGGGCCAGTTATCTGACGGCACATTCGGAACTCGAGCGGGTTGAACTGGCCCAGGTTGTACGTGCCACGAAGGTTTACATACATGCCATCCTCGCCTATCTGGGCGTTGCGGAGTCAAGCAGATGAGTGAAAAGCGAAGGGTCGTGGTTACTGCCAATATCTTTCCGGGTCTGGAGGTTGAACGGGATGTGTTAGGGCAGTACAACGTCGAACTGGAAAAGATCCCGTGCCGAAGCCAGGATGAGCTGGCCGCGGCCGGCAGGGATGCCACTGCACTTATTGTGGGGAATGTGCGGATCGATGCGGGCGTGCTTGCGCATTTGCCCCACTGTCTGGTGATCGTGAAGCCCTCGGTAGGTGTGGACAACATCGACCTGGAGGCCGCGACGGCGGCCGGCGTGTGTGTTGCCAATGTGCCCGACTATGGGACGGACGAGGTGGCTACGCATGCGATGGCGTTGCTTTTGAACGCGATCCGCTATGTCGACGCCGAGGCGGTCGCGGTGCGCGGTGGGCGGTGGCAGCCCAAGCCCACTTACCCGATCCAGCGGAGCGCGGGGCGGACGCTGGGCATCATTGGATTTGGCCGTATCGGCCAGTCGGTTGCGAGGAAGGCGTCCGGTTTTGACTGGCGTTTGCTGGCGTGGGACCCTTACGTCAGCAGTGACGAGATACGAAGCAGGAACGCGGAACCGGTTGACTTTGATACGCTGCTGGCGCAGTCGGATATGGTCACTTTGCATCTGCCGCTGACGGAGGAGACGCAGGAGATGATTGACGCGAATGCGCTGGCGAAGATGAAGACGTCGGCGTTTCTTGTGAACACGGCGCGTGGAGGCATTGTCGATTCGGCTGCGCTGATTCAGGCGGTCGAGTCGGGGGAGATTGCGGGGGCGGCGCTGGATGTGGTGGATGAGGAGCCGCCGGCGCCGGACCATCCACTGTACCGTACGGAGAGGATTCTGGTGACGGCGCACGTGGCGTGGTATTCGGAGCAGGCCTTCCGGGACGTGCGCGTGAAGGCGGTGGAGGAGGTGGCGCGGGTGTTTCAGGGTGAGTTGCCGCGTAATCTGCTCAATCCGGGGGTGAGGCCGAGGTTTGATGTGCGCGGTGCGTAGTTTCCGCTGACATGGAGGGAAGGCCCGCAAAAACGGCTTGATCCGCGAAGGCACGCGAAGGGGCGCGAAGAACACCTGTTTATCCGCGAAGTTACGCGAAAGTGCGCGAAGAACACCTTCTTGTCCGCGAAGGACTATTCTTGACTATGCGAAAAATTCAAGAGGCTGTCCTTCGTTTCGCTTCTCGTTCGTGCAGGAGAATCAGTTCGCCGTTTCGGCCTTTAAGGTTCTGAAGAACTGTGTTAAGTTACCTCAGTGCAGGTCCGGATAGGGACTGGCGTAGTGAGGCGGCTGCAAGAGGAAGAGCCGTTATGCCCCTAACGAGATCCAGGATTCGTTGACGTTTGTCTGACATGAAGTAGGGCAACCACGAGGGCACCCACAAGGGGTGCCCCTACAGGTGGGACGGCCCAGGAGCCACCATTTATGGCACGCCAGATTGAGATCTCTTTCACGAAACGGAACGTACGAGGGGTTGCGACCTTGCTTGAGGAGGAGGCGCCGCTTACGTGCGATGCGGTGTGGAATGCGTTGCCGTTGGAGGGGGACGCGTATCACGCCCGGTGGGCGGGCCGCGAGGTTTACACGCTGGTGCCGCCTCTGGGGGCGGACCCGGGCAAGGAGAACGCGACGATCATGCCGATTGGCGGGGACCTGCTGTATTTCGAGGTCGACGCAGCCTCGATAGATATTCCGCCAGAAAGGCGCACGGGCGAACCGTTCATTGACATCGCGTTGTTTTATGGCCGCAACAACTTCCTGCTCGGCCCGGCCGGTTACATGCCGGGCAATCTGTTTGCCACCGTTACCGAAAACCTGGAGGGCCTGGCGGAAGCGTGTGAGAGCATATGGCGCGAGGGTTTCGTGGGCGAACGGATGGTGTTCAGACGCGTTGACAACTCCAAGAGTCCATAGCAGACAGGCTGCCGCGGGAGCAAGTTCACCTAAGGTTTGGGTAGTGAACGGTCCAGAGGGGATTCCATGCCGGCGGCGGCTGGAATTGCTCACCAGCGCCGGGAGGGACGCAGGGCAGACGCCAAGCCGGGGCGTACGGTGGGGTCCGTCGTCTGGGAGGGTGCGAGGGCAGGCACAAGGGCTGCCGCTACAGGGAACTGACGGGGCTGAAGGCACGTAGTGCGGCGAACACCTCTCGTGTAGGCACCCGTCCCAACGTAGACACCAGGTTCGGCGAGGCATGTTGTAGGAGAGGGGGCGTTGGGGGGGGGG
>JAPPKG010000616.1:0-3509 GCA_026914085.1 Caldilineaceae bacterium
GCCGGGACCGCCGGCAGCCCGCCCCGCTCCAGGATCGCCTCCATATTCGCCGCCGCCGCCCGCGCCGTCACCGCCAGCGCATCCTCCGGCAGCCTCTCCCGCCCCCAGAAGGCGGCCCCGTCCGGCTCGCTATCTAGCTCGAAGTAGCGCACCCCGGCCTCGACCAGCCTTTCCACGTCCGCCAATTCCGCGGTCGAAAGCCGGCCCGGTCCCGCCCCCTCCCGCACAATCTGAACGACCGGCATGATCTGCGCAGCCAGCAGTGCCCGCGACAGGTCCAGCGCACCGCGCTGGTCCGCAATCTTGACCCACTTAACGCCCAACTCCATCAGTTCCCGCAGCCAGAACGTCTCCACCATCTCCGGAGTCGCCGCGCTCACGCCGGCGCACCAGTGGATGCCGATACCTGTATCATCTGCAGGGCGGGGATACTCGTGCAACGCCATAAGCGGTCATTATACAGCCGTTCAAAGCCCATGACTAGCGTTCGCCCCATTCAACCGCGAGCCGCCGCCGACCTTCTCCGCTGCGTTTGCACCTGACGGCGTATTGTCTTTCTGCTCTAAAGTGCTGTAAACTAAGCCCGAATTCTGTCCGATCCGGCGATTCGGATGCAACGCTTTTCTGTCAAGTCCCGTGTGAACCGCATAATACGTCGCCAAAATCGACGACTTTGGAGCCTGGCGTACACGCAATGCGCGTACCATGCGTCATAATCGAGTAATCTGCCCGCTTCGCATCCCACACGGACAGCGTGCATGGTCGCAGGGCGCCCTGCAGCCGCCAAGACCCTCCGGCCCCGGATCGCTCGCCATGAACCACTGACAAGAGGAAAACTCCATGCAAGAAGTGCAAGACGTCGCCAATCGCATCATTGCCAACGTCGAGCAGGTTATCATTGGCAAGGATCGCGAAGTCCGCATGACCGTGGTCGCCTTGCTATGCGAGGGTCACCTGCTCATCGAAGATGTGCCCGGCGTTGGCAAAACGATGCTGGCGCGCGCCATCGCCCGCACCGTCGGCAGCACCTATCGCCGCATTCAGTTTACGCCCGATATGCTGCCCAGCGATGTCACCGGCGTTAGCGTCTTCAACCAGAAAAACCTCGAATTCGAATTCCGGCCCGGGCCGATTATGGCCCAGATCGTTCTGTCCGACGAGATCAACCGCGCCACCCCCAAAACACAGTCCGCGCTTCTCGAAGCGATGGAAGAGCGCCAGGTCACCGTCGACGGCACAACCTATGACATGGCCCGCCCGTTTCTGGTGCTCGCCACCCAGAATCCTATCGAATATGAGGGCACCTTCCCCCTTCCCGAGGCCCAGGTAGACCGCTTCCTCATGCGCATCCGCCTCGGCTACCCTTTGAAGGCGCACGAGGTCAATATCCTCGGCCTGCAGGCCTTGACGCATCCAATCGATAATCTTGAAAGAACCGTCTCTGTCGAAGAGCTCTCAAAGGCCCAGGAGGCCGTGCGCGACATGTATGTCGACGACAGCGTCAAGGAATATATCGTCGACCTCGTCGCCACAACCCGCGACCATCCCGACGTCTACCTCGGCGCCAGCCCTCGCGGCAGCCTGGCCCTCTTCCGCGCCGCCCGCGCCTGGGCCGCAATCGATGGACGCGAATATGTGCTGCCCGACGATGTCAAACTCCTGGCCGAGTCGACACTTGCCCACCGGCTTATCGTCAGCCCCTCCGCCCGCATCAAGAATGTGGATGCTGCCCAGGTGATTGAAGACGCGCTCGCCCATACACCCGTGCCCGGCAGCCGCGTAAGAGCAGCCTGAACGCCGCCTGCCTTGGTTTTCCTGTTTTCAGTCCATTCCCTTCGAACTGTGGTCAACGCACCGCGACAACGGGCGCAATGACACTTGCATCTAAACACTAGAAACTGAAAACCAAAAACTGCCGTCCATGTCAACACGCCTCCTTTTCCTTCTCGCCGCTCTCGTCGCCGCCTGGGGCTTTGCCCTCAACAGTGGGCGCCCCCTCGCTTTCAACCTCGCCTATCTCCTGAGCGGCATCCTTGCACTCAGCTATATCTGGTCCTGGACCAGCACACGCGCTATCCATATCAATCGAAGTACCCGTGCCCGCCGCAGCCAGGTCGGCCAGCACTTCGAAGAAAGCTTCGAAGTGCGCAACCACGGACGGATCCCCAAACTGTGGCTCGAAGTGCGGGACTTCTCCACCGTCCCCTTCCATGGCGCCAGTCGCGTCGTCAGCCACCTCCAGGGCCGCGCCCACCATCGCTGGCAAGTGCGGACATACTGCCAGCAGCGCGGCTACTACCGCCTCGGCCCCATGCGTCTCCTCAGCGGTGACCCCCTGGGCCTCTTCTCCATCGACCAGACGCTGAGCCAGACCAGCGACCTCATCGTCTATCCGGCCACCGTCACCCTATCCGCCTTCCAGCCGCCCGCCGCCGATCTGGCCGGCGGCGAAGCGCTGAACCGCCGCGCCCAATACATCACCACCAACGTCTCCGGCATCCGCGAATACGCCCCCGGCGACAGCTTCAACCGCATCCACTGGCTGTCGACCGCCCGCACCGGGCGCCTCATGACCAGAGAGTTCGAACTGGACCCCTCAGCCGACATCTGGCTCTTCCTCGATCTTCACAGCCGCACCGCCCACAGCCTCCCGTGGCGGCTGACGCCCCCAGAGGCCGGCTTCTTCGGCCTTAGCGGCCGCAGACGAGACGATGCTCTGCAGCTGGCCCCCAGCACACTCGAGTACGCCGTTACCGCCGCCGCCAGCATCGCCCGCTACTTCCTGCTGCGCAACCGCGCCGTTGGCCTCATCTGGCACGGCAGCCAGCGCTACCTCTTGCAGATCGATCGCGGCGAGCGGCAGATGCGTAAAATGCTGGAAGCCCTCGCCGTTGTCTCCGCCGAGGGCAGCATCACTTTCGACCAGCTCATCGTCACCGAGGGCGTGCGCCTCAATCGCAACGATATGATCCTGGCCATCACCTCAGACCCCGACCCCGCCTGGGTGCGGGCCCTGCGCGAAATCCGCCGCCGCGGCGTCCACAGCGTCGCCGTCGTCATCGACGGCTCCACCTTCGGCGGCCAGGAGTCCTACGCGGAGCTGACCCACGAACTCGCCCTCTCCAACATCCCGACCTATCAGGTCCAGCGCGGTGACGACATCGGGGCTGTCCTAGGCCGCCCCAACAACGGCGACCAGCGCCCAGAAATCGCCAGCCTCTAGGGTAGAATCAGCCCACCCCGCGCCCGCCTCTCCCTTCCCCCAACCACAGTCCACACCACCACCCACACAAGGCCCTCTCGCCGGCATTCTGTGGATCAAAAAGAGCCGCTCTTCGCGGCCCTTCGTGAATCAAACCGCCGCGCATCAGCGGGGTTACCAAAAACCAAAAACTGAAAACTAAAAACCGCAGTTCTAACTGCTCTCCCGAACCACCAGCCGCGTCTCGCTAAGGTGCGGCGACTCGATATCAGCCTCACTGATCTGCTCATTGATCAGTTGAAAAAGC
>JAPPKG010000166.1:0-3502 GCA_026914085.1 Caldilineaceae bacterium
TCGCGCGCGCCGCCCCCGGCGCCGGCCCTGCCCGGTGCGGGGGGCCGCCCCGGCGGTCGGGCCGCGCCGGGGGGGTGGGTAGGCACAAGGTCGGCCCATACTGGAGGTTGAGGGGTGGGATGGAGAGGAGGCCGAGGGCGTGAGTACGAGGGCAGGCACAAGGCCTGCCCCTACCGGAGGTCGAGGGGTGGGAGGGAGAGGAGGGCGCGGGCGTGAGTACGAGGGCAGGCACAGGGCCTGCCCCTACAGGAGATTGGAAGGGGAACTGACCGCGGTTTGGTTGCGGCCCTGAGGTGTGTGAACGTTCACCCCTATTTTGCGCAACTTAGTCGAATGTTAGCCATATACATTTGGGTGGGATTTTGTGCTATACTCCCCTCTGGTCACGAAGGGGTATTGAGGTCAATTTTCGGCAGAAATCAAGAAAAGCGCGCTAACCGTCAAAAAAGTCGAAATAGGGACAGACGCACGTCTGGCCCTATTTTTCGCGTTTTGAGGTTTTGGGGGATTAGGCGCACATCATCGGTGTGCGCCTAGAGGCGCGCCTGAAGACTGGAGGATGAATGTTGTTTTGGATAGGTGTTTGTGTCGGGTTTTTTTTCGGTTTGATTCATGCAGTCCCATACTCCAAAAACCAATTTTTGCGGTGGGCTGTTAAACCTCCAAAATCAATATTTGGAGTTTCTGTAGGCAGCCATGGGCACAGGCCGCTCATCTATCTTGAAATTCTGGTGCGGCAAATCATCGGGAAGCAATTCCCGCCTCCGCCTGACTTTCCTTCACTCAAAGATTACCCTTAGGATTACCCTCTTCACGAACAATCCAATTCTTTAAGTGATTGAGTTGCTCTTTGAACCCATCCAGAACTTCTGGTGATTCATCAAAGGCCCTGGTTTCTGCCAACCCGTATGCCATCAGTATCTTCTCGATGGTTACAGTGTCAGATTTCAACATCTCTGTTATCTTGTGGACGACAAGTGGCAAATCCTTGTGAGTATCCAGTTGTTTTATCAGGTAGTAAACCAAGGCATCGTTAGCAATCGCTTTGCCGACATTGTCAATGTTAGGGCGGTTTTTTCTTTCTTTTTCTGGGTCGAGTTGATACGTTCTATAAGTGTCGCTCATGACTGAGATACTCCTCTTGGCTGTGTGCTGGCGGGTGAGGAGTGCAGGATAACGTAGGTAACCTGAGTTCGGAGTTAGAAGGTGGTTGGCAAAAGTGCCAAGTCATTGACGGAGAGATGTAGGGACGGCTTTTTTGGTTGCCAAGTGTAAGCAATCAGACCGGCGATGAGATTGACGAGAAAGTTGGTGGTGCTGCGGTGGCGGGAGTGTTCAATCTGGGAGACATTCTTGAGTTGGTCAATGATGGTCTCAATGATGAAACGCTTGCGTATCAGCAGCTTGTCTTGGAGAAGGACGAGTCGATTCTGCATGTTTTTGCGAATCGGGGTGATTAGTTGCAGTCCTTGCGCGAAGAGTTGTTCGAAGAGAGCTTGGGAAAGATAGCCACGGTCGCCAACCAGCTTACCCCACAACCATTTGGACATCTGTGGGACCGGTTTGCGGTCATCGGTGTTGGCGGGCGTGAGTTGAACCGCCAGCAATTCACCCTGGTCGTTGACGATCAAATGGAGCTTGAAACCATAGAACCAACCCAGGCTGCTCTTGCCGCGCGTGGCCATCCCGGCAAAGACCCGGTGACGACCGATGCGCTGGTTGTGGCAGACAGGCAACGGGGTTGAATCAATGAATGCGACCCCTGTTCCCTGGCCAAAGCGCACACGCAGATAGAGACACATGGCTGGCAGCGCCGATGGAATCAACTCCACAAAGCGCGTATAACTGACCAGAGCAGGGAATTCACTGCACAGATGCTCACGCACGTGCTGCAGATAGTAGGCTTTGAAATTGCGATAATGCGACTGATGAAAGTGGATCAGAATCGTCATCACTTCACTCATGCTCAAACGCGGGGCTGGCCCGCGTTTACCAGTCAGTCCATACAGCTTCGCATCCTCCCAGCGACTCACCCACTGACAAAAATCATCGACATCACAGAACAGTTCAAGTATACTCATTTATGAGCGCCTTTCTTTGCTGGTGAATCGTGGTTGCCGAACTTCTATTCTACCAGCTTGGTTAGGCGCTCATTTACTCCGAATTCAGGTTAGGTAGGTCGGAGCGTCAAACGAGGCTAGGTGGTCTAATGGGTAAGTCTATAAATTTCCGAACTATGCATGAGCGTATGATGAGTGGTTTTGGCATGGCGTTTATATGGGCGACGCGTAAGAGATGGTACTTAGAGATCAATGTTTCGCGTGTGCCTTTTCCTGAGTACACTCGTGTTGAAGCGGAGAGAAACGTGCTTAAAGATCAGTTGATCGCCTCTCGTGACGAGGTGAGGAAATTAGAAACGCACCTTGAGATAGCAAGGTATCTTCTTCCGAATCTCATAAAAAAAGGGAACTATATACTTGGTTAGACGGGCGTTTCTATCATTCTTTCATAAACTCGACCAGACGCTCGCCAGTGATAAATTCAAACACTTCAACACAGTTCTCAGTAATGTCTATATTCCTTCCTACCGTTACCAAAGGGGCGAACAGATACATAGCCAGCACAGCGCGGTAAAGCTCATCATCATTTAGTGATTCCAGCGGCTGTTCTTCGAGCGTAAAGTAACTGGGCAACCAATCCTTTAGATCTGGTCCGCTTTTGAGAAACTCTTTTGCATCGGGAAGGGAAGCCCTGGAACTTTTTTCTAGTGCAGGAATCCACTCACTGGCATCATCTTCGCAGTACGCCTCCACTAAAGATACCATATATCGATTTACCTCATCCTCTTCCGAACCGTGCCGGGCAAAGGATGGCTTGGCGCAAGAGAAATACGCGTAGGCGTCGTCCATCGGGCACGCGGGGGCTGGCCTGTACACAGCGCAACCCGCCAGCAGCGCGGCAGAAAGTAAGGCTGGAATCAGTACCTTCACCTGCGTTCTCCCCTGTTGCTCCTCATCGCCCTACGTTCGTCCCTGGTTGGGGGTTTACCGAATATATGATCCTGCGCTTCGCTGGCAAAGAACGCCCTGTCGTACCCTTGTTTCACTCCTGTGATCTTTCTGACGACATAAGATATGGCGAGGGAAAGCAATACGCAGACAATGGCGGCAATACAGAGGCCAGCGACAATAAATTCCATGACAACTTTCCCTTCAGTCCTTTGGCTAACGTCCGAGTAGCTTCTGGTTTGGCGGAATGTTTGTTTCTGGCTGGTCTATGTTTCACAAGAGGAGAATAGAGAGGCATACACCCGGAGGGAACGCCTCAGTGCGAGGTATTCAGGGTTCCCTCCGGGCAGTTACATCTTCTCTAAGAGTTCAGGCATTTGACTGTCGCATTCCTCCGTCATGTAATCACCCCTTTTCGACTAGCACTCAGACTGATCATTAGGGCCTTATGCTAGTTAGCGTTTGAAAAAAGTCCCCTGGTGAGATAACTTTGG
>JAPPKG010000262.1:0-3500 GCA_026914085.1 Caldilineaceae bacterium
CGGCGGAGACGGTGGTGGGCGACCGGCGCGTGGTGGGGGTGATCGGGACTTCGTGTTCGGTGGGGGCGGTTGAGGCGGCGCCTATTTTGAGCGAGGCAGGGCTGGTGATGATCTCGGCTTCGAATACGGCGCCTTCGCTGACGTCGGATTTGCGGGGCAATGCAGGCGAGCATAGCCATGCGGGGTATTACCGGACGGCGAACAATGATCTGCACCAGGGGCAGGCGGTGGCGGAGTTTGCTTTCCACGGGCTGGGTCTGCGCAGGATGGCGACGGTCGATGACGGGGACCCGTACACGTCGGGTTTTACGGACGCGTTTGCGGCGGCGTTCGAGGCGCTGGGCGGCGCGGTGGTTGCGATGGGGCAGATCAGCCGGGGGGAGAGCGATATGATGCCGGTGCTGAGCCGGATTGCAGCGGAGAGCCCGGAGGGGTTGTTCTTCCCGATATTTCCGGACGAGGCGGCGGCTATTGCGCGGCAGGCGGGTCAGGTGGAAGGGCTGGAGGCGCTGGTGCTGATCGGAAACGATTCGCTGCTGCTGGCGGCACCGGAGGTGTTGGGCTTCTATGTGGTGGCGCCGGAGCTGCGGTTCGGGGGCAATGTGAACCAGGCGACGGGCAAGAGCGGCGAGGAGGTGGCGGCCGATTACGCGGCGCGTTACGGGGAGGCGCCGACGTCGGCTTCGATGGTGCATGCGTATGATGCGACGACGCTGCTGCTGCGGGCGATTGAGGCGGTGGCGGTGGTGGATGGGGAGACGCTTTATATTGACCGGGCGCGGTTGCGGGAGGCGTTGAGCGGGACGCGGGGTTTTCGGGGGCTGATCGGGGAGATTTCGTGTGACGGGTTCGGGGATTGCGGGACGGGCCGGGCTTATGTTGTGCAGCATACGGATGCGGCGGTGACGGAGATCAGGGAGTTGCCGGTGGTGTATGCGTATGAACCGTAGGGGCAGTTTTTAGTAGGTAGTTTTTAGTTCTTAGTGGGGATTGCGAGGGCCCGCTGACGTTTGTCTGAACTGAGGTTTTTGTGAGCATGAGATGGGTGTTCTTCGGAGGGCTGCGGAGGACACCTTTTTTGATCCGCGGAGGCACGCGGAGAACTGTTTTTCCGCGAAGGGACGCGAAGGGGCGCGAAGAACATCTTTTTGTCTGCGAAGGGCCTCGATGTACAACTTGCTGCGGGCTGGTTGGGGAGGGGGTGGGCGGCTTTGATCTCCCGGAAATGGGAGATGGATGGGTAAGGGGAGGCGGCTTACATAGGGGGTGGATGCCGGTATGTAGGGTGGGAGTCAGGATGTACTCCAGGGGCTGGGGCGGGCCGGAGGGCGGTCGAGCCAGATGCCACACCTTTTTGTACAGAATTCAGCGACACAACATGCGAAGGAGGTTTGGACGGCGGGAGTTTGGGACAGGTCTATCTTCTGCGGTTTGTGTGCGTGCGATATGTTTTGAGCCCAAAGGAGAGTTCGGAATGATTCTGCAGAGCAGCTATGAGGACCTGGGTGAGGTGGCAATGCCGGAGTGGAAGGGCCGGCAGAGCTGCTTGTTCAGATTTGACCCGGTTGCGCCGGTGATGGAGGCGGGTTTTGAGGATTATCTGGACGTTGTGTCCAACCTTGTGCATGCGGCGAATCCGGAGACGCGAGAGGCGTACATGGCGGTGGACGAGCGGATGGTTGAGCCGCTGACGGGGCAGTGCTGCGCCGAGGGGCAGGCGGCGGGTCGGGATTCAGGCAGGGAGCAGGTGTGGCATCAGTATGAACCGGGGCGGGGCTACTATTTTGACGGTACGATGCTGGAAAGGATGGCGGTGATTGTCATTGCGAATGTTTCGGGTTGCATCGTCTGTCCGGGTGCGTTTCACGGTGAGGCAGGAGAGGACGGGGAGGCACACGTGCTGGCGGCAAATCGGGGATACCTGCTCTCGCCTGAATGTGTGCGAGGGAGCAAGGTTTTTCTGGATCGGAGTGTGAGGTCTTTTCTGCGGATTACGTTTGAAACGGGAACTGCAGTGGTCAGTAGTCAGTAGTTAGCAGTTTTTAGTAGTCAGTTTTTAGTTTTTAGTGAACTGCTGTGAGCGTTCGGGCTTGGTGGGAGGCAGGGGTCAGGGACTTAAAGCGGAACGGGGGCTGGGACTGCGGTGGTTAGTGGCTGGGGGGTTGTGTGGTCCATTTGGGGAGCTGGAGTTGGTTAGCCGGGGAGGTGGTAGATGATGTAGAGGGGTTGGGTGCTGTCGTGGACGATGAGGCGGCCGCCGGGGTACATGTTCATGATTGTGTCGATTTCCTGCATGTAGGGGCCTTCGAGGAGGTATGTGACCGGGCCGGGGTCGAGTTTTTGGAGGTCGAAGGCACCGAATTCGCGGGAGCGGTCGATGCCGCGGTTTTGGGCGTAGAGGAAGCGGATGGTCTCGTAGGTGAAGCTGCGCTGGCCGGAGTAGTAGTAGATGGTGCCTGGATCAGCGAAGGCGTTGGCGGCGTCGAGGGCTTCGAAATAGTATTGGGGAAATGTACGCTTAAAGGCGGGGCCTCGGGGTAGTTCGACGAAGTAGTAGTTGAGATTCCAGATTCCGCCCACAAGGAGGACGGCGGCGACGGCGGCGGTGGCGAGGGCGCGTCCCCATTTGCCGAAGCGGCGGCGGAGCGTGTCGGAGACAGATACGGCGCCGATACCGGCCAGACCGAAGACCCAGGGAATGGCGATGATGGTGCGTCGCATGGCGCCACTGGAGGGTTCGGTCACGACCAATGCCAGTAGGCCGAAGAACAGGGCCAGGACGGCAAACAGATGAGGCGGGCTGCGCCATATTTTTATCGCTACAATCAGCCCCACGTATGCCAGCACTGCGGTCCCAAGATCCAGTGCCCCCTTCCCTCCTAAACCGTCCACAAAGTCAAGTCTCGTGTTTGCGAAGAGAAACTTCAGTGCGTACCAGGCGCGCTGCGCCAGGAATCCCACGCTTTCCCAAGTGCCTCCTGCCTCCGAGAATTCGCGGTAGTTTCCGACTGATCCGCCCAACATGCGGACGAAGTATTTGTCGGGAGAGTCGAGAATGAGGGAGACGACGGGCCAGGCGACGATCAGGGAGCCGGCGGCGAAGAGGGCCAGGGAGGCCAGTTTTCCTCGAAGGTCCTCTTTTTTCAGGAGCATGTAGTATACGAGCATGGCGGCTACGGCAGCCATGAAGAAGGGGTAGGCGAAATAGGTGTAGGGCACCAGTCCCATGCATGCGCCGGCCAGCAGCCAGGGCCAGCGCGATTTGGCCCGCATGGCCCAGAGGAGTGCGGTTGCGGCGATAGTAGCGACGAAGGCGAGGGCGATGAGGCCGAATCCGAGGCGGCTGAAGTGGAGGTGCCAGTAGCTGAAGGTGAGGGTGGTGGCGCCGAAGAGGGCGACCCAGCGGCCGAACCCCAATCTCAGGAGCAGATGGGCGGCGGGAATTGTGGCGATGCCGAAGAGGCCCATGGAGAGGCGGACGGAGAATCTGGAGACGTCGA
>JAPPKG010000009.1:0-3499 GCA_026914085.1 Caldilineaceae bacterium
AGCACAACGGCGATCTGTTCTCCTGCGACCATTACGTGGAACCGAACTATCTGCTGGGCAACATCGAGGAGATCCCGCTGATCGAGATGGTCGGCTCGGCCCGGCAGCAGGAGTTCGGCACGCACAAACGGGACAGCCTGCCCAACTACTGCCTGGAGTGCGAGGTGCGCTTCGTGTGCAACGGCGGCTGCCCGAAGAACCGCTTCATCAACACCCCCGACGGAGAACCCGGGCTGAACTATCTGTGCGCCGGCTACCGGGCCTTTTTCAATCACGTGCGCCCGTATATGAACTTCATGGCCGACCAGCTGCGCCGGCAGCAGGCGCCGGCCAATATCATGCAGTACCTGGCGGAAGAGGACCGCAAGCTGAACGCGCGCTTCGCCGGCGCCAAGCGCAACGATCCGTGCCCGTGCGGGAGCGGCCGCAAGTTCAAGCAGTGCCACGGCCGCGGGCGTACGGTGGAGCGGGCGCAGATGCGGTGGCCGGTTTCGAGCAACTAGCGGCGAACAGTTTCACTGAGCGCGAGCTGCGGACAACCATCTTCGCGCGCAACCCGACCTGAACGTCAAAGTACTTCGTTCAAAATCCACGTGGAAACGGTTCATAGCGGCACGACGACGCAGAACCCCTGTGGTCTGCCAGACGTGTCACATGGACATCCACCATGGGCAGAGCAATCCGCGCAAGCAACAGTAGTATAGTATTACACGTCACGGGCGAATACGGCCCTAACGCTGCACGCCCCGGACGCAGCATGGCAGGCTGAATGCCAACCTCCACAAGAGGACCCCCGGCATCATGCCGAGGGATATGGGCCGCATTGGAAAAGCGCCGTGAGAGTTCTGCTCGCTTTGGCGGCTGCGCTGACAACGTTCGCGGTCGCTTGGCTCATCCAGGACTGGTTCAACACCATCCTGAGCAAGCTGCCCTTAACGCTTGGGGGGCCTGCCACGGTGACAGACTTGCTCGTTACATTGGCGGCGCTCCCTTTCATCCTCTTTTTCAACATGCTCTCACTACCCGGCGCGCTCGTGGTGGCCGAGTTGGAACCCCTATGTGGCTGCGGCATCGCCGTCGCGGCCCCGGTTCTCGTGGCTCTGGCGGTGCTCTGCGGTCGCACGAGCGGCGGTTTGTGGTTATACCGCCGCAGCTAGTCGGGTGACGGCATCCCTCCTGCGCTCGCTCGAAAGACTCCCTCCCGCTACCACCACTATTTCGACGTTAGAGAACCGGATGCGGTGAAAGCCGCACGTCCGTACGAAGGGGGACGGCGAAAGAGTACTCCGAAAACACGGGGTAACTCACCAGCGGTCTTCCATACTTGCACTTGCTATCGAATGAGCAGTCAACATCGAGAATCCGGTTCACTGGGTCTTGGTCGCCGCCTTTCGTGAAGATGAGAGCCGTATACGACAGGGGCAAGCACAACATAACTTCGCTATCGTAGGTCGTTCTGGCCGTGGTCCCCACGCGCGCGGAACTGCATCTCCCGAACCCACCGCGTCGCGCGCGTGACGAGCCTGAACCGTACGTCTCAGCCCTTCCGGTTCAACCATGCTGCCAACCAAAGACCTGCCACAATGAATGGCACGATGTACAGAGCATCCAGCCACTCCTTTGTAGACCCGTCAGGCAGCCCGATAAGACCCACTACCCAGTCAGAAGTAAAGTGGTCAATGACAAACGCTGCGACCAGGACCAGGATGCTATATAAGCGATGCTTCGTCTCATATCGCGTCCGAAACGACCATTTAGACTTTCCCATATAAAGAGGTGACGCTTCCCGCGCCGCCTATGTTTCCCCTTGACACAATAGTGGCACGGAAAACAGTCAAGTTGAAACACCAATGACATTCAAGTGCGAGAAAATGCGGTTAGCGTCATTGCTGAATGGGAAAACGACGGAGGCGGCGGCCTTTCCGTCCTGGTCCGTTTTTCATAAAACGAACCAGGCTCAACACGAACCCTTTTTCAAGTAAGAGAAGGCGATGACCGGTCCGGCTGGCGGAGGATAGGAATGCCCGCGAGGGGTGCCTCCACGAATATGTCCAGTGTTACGCGTGGAGTCAGATAGATGATGCCTTTTTCATGCGGTAGCCGACGTGAGGTTCGGTGAAGATGTATCTGGGATCGCGTGCATCGTCACCGAGTTTGCGGCGGAGTCTCTGTACCACGGTGCGGGTCAGCCCTGCGTCGCCGGAATTCCCCGGCCCCCAGACCCGTTGGAGCAGCTGCTCGTGGGTCACCACCAGACCGGCATTGGTCGACAGCTCGAAGAGCAGAGCATACTCGGTCGCGGTCAGCACGACCGGTTGTCCGGCCACAGCCACGCGACGTTCCGCATAGTTGATCACCAGATCTTCCAGGACATAGTTTTCGGGCTGCCCAAGATAGCCGATTCCGGAGCGCTGGCGCAAGACCGCTCTGATCCGCGCGGCCAGCTCCGTGGGCGAGAACGGTTTGACCACGTAGTCGGCGGCCCCCGTGTCGAATGCCTTGGCGATGACGTTCTCCTGGCCGTAGGCAGACAGGAAGATGACGGGCAGTGCAGTTTTCTCCAGGATATTCTTCATCAACTCGATCCCGTCGAACCCCGGCAGCATCATGTCCAACAGGACCAGATGGGGCCCCTCCTGCGCAATCAGCCGGTCGACATCCTGCGGTTCTCCGGTCACTATCGGGTCATAGCCTGACTTGGAGAGGACGTCCCGGATATATCTGAGCGCGTGGGGCTCGTCGTCCACTACAAGGATGCGCGTCCGTTCCTGCGTCTCATTGCCGGGGTCGGCGGCGAACGGTGCGGGTTCGGCAGTGCCTGCAGATTCCTCTTCCTCAACTATTGGAACCGTAAAGCTAAAGCGTGCACCCTGGCCGGGTCCGTCACTCTCGGCCCAGATGCGGCCCCCGTGCGCTTCCACGATGCCTTTGCAGATGGCGAGGCCGAGTCCCGACCCGCCAAGGTCGCCCTGCCGGTCCTCCCCGTCGACGCGGGAGAATTTCCTGAACAAGAGCGGCAGCCGCTCAGCGGGTATGCCTCTGCCCTCGTCGGAGACTGAGACGACCACCTGAAACTGTTTGCGCACAGCGCGCACGGTGATGGTGGACAGCTCATTCGAATGCTTGGCCGCATTGGAGAGCAGGTTGCTGAGCACCTGGACGATACGGCGCCGGTCGGTCATGACCTGGGGCAGGTCCGGAGCGACGTCGATTTGGATTCTGTTCGTGCGTCCTGAGCTCACGAACATGATGCGGGCCTCGTCCACCAGGGTGGCGGTATCGGAAGGCTCCGGCGCGACGGAGAGTGTGCCGGTTTCGATGCGAGCCACATCGAGCAGGTCGCGTATGAGGCTGCGCATGCGGTCGGCCTGATCGGAGATGATGCGGTGGAACTGGCGCATTTCGGCGGGGTCCAGAGAGGATGCTTCGTCCAGGAGGGTATTGGCGGAGCCTCTGATTGAGGTCAGCGGAGTTTGCAGCTCGTGGCTCACCATCCCCA